>DAOTYW010000201.1:0-3538 GCA_034434755.1 Anaerolineae bacterium
CCGCTGACCGATACGCTGGGGGCCGGCTGGCGACAGACGGACGAGGATATCCTGGGGGAGTATTTCATCCGCTACTACCTGCAGCAGCGCATCCCTCAGGAGGACGCGCAGGCCGCCGCCGAGGGCTGGGGCGGCGACCGTTACGTGGTTCACTACCGTGAAGCCGACGAGGCGCTGTTGCTGGCAGCGTACATCGTCTGGGATACCGCCGGCGACGCCGAGGAGTTCGTGGACGCCTACGTCGCCTACGCCGAGGCCCGCTTCGGACACGTGGCCGACGTGAGCGAGGATGCCCGCCTGTGCTGGGCCGGTCGGGATTTTCTCTGCCTGACCTGGGGGACGAATCGCACGACCTTCGTGCTGGGACCGGAGCGGACGACGGTCGAGGCGGTGTTGGCCACCCTGGCCACCACCCCGTGAAGGGCGAGGGGGCGGAGCGGATCCGTCACGGCTCACGCTGAGCCGTCACGCTGGCTCGCCCTCCAAACGCTGGGGAGGGCGGGCCAGTGTTTCCTGATAGACGCGCAGCGTCCGGCGGGCCGTCTCCTCCCAGGTGAAACGGGCGGCGCGGGCCAGCCCGGCTTCGCGCAGCCGCGCCCGCAGGTCGGCGTCGTTCAGCGCCGCCGCCAGCCCCGCCGCGATTGCCTCCGGCTCGTCCGCGTCCACCCGCACCCCCGCCTCCCCCACCACCTCCGGCAACGAGCCGCGGTCGGACACGACCGTCACCGTTCCGCAGGCCATCGCCTCCAGCGCCGGCAGGCCGAAGCCCTCGTAGAACGAGGGGGTGGTCAGCAGCGCCGCCCCGTTGGTGAGCGCCGGCAGGTCGGCGTCGGGGACGTTCTCCAGAAAGCGCACCCGCCCGCTCAGCCCCAGCTCCTCGACGCGGGCGAAGACCTCCTCATATAGCCAGCCGCGCCCACCGACCAGTACCAGCGGCGCCGTCGTCTCGCCCCGGTCGAGCAGGATGCGGTAGGCAGTGAGCAGTCCCGGCAGGTTCTTGCGCGGCTCCAGCGTGCCGACGAAGAGCAGATAGCCGCGCGCCAGGCCGTGACGGGCCAGCACCGGCTCGACCTGCGCGGCGGGCAGCGGACGGAAGGCCGGGTCGGCGGCCAGGGGCACGGTGACGACCTTCTGCGGCGGGACGCCCAGCATGTGCAGCAGGTCGGCGCGGGTGGCCTCGGAGTCGGCCAGGATCGCGTCGGCGCGCCGCACCGCCCAGGCGATCTGCCCGCCGTAGTAGCGGCGACTGTCGGCAGTCTGGAACTGCGGGTAGTGCAGGAAACTCAGGTCGTGCACCGTGATGACCATCCGCCGCGCGCCGAAGGCCGGCGGGATGAAGTCGGGGCTGTGCAGCAGGTCGAGCCGCAGCGGGGCAAGCTCGGCCGCCAGCGCCCAGCGCTCCAGCCGGTGGTGACAGGGCGTCCAGACCGTGGCGCGGCGGAAGTTATCGCCCGCCTCGTCTACTCGCGGTTGCCGCCGGCTGCGCAGGACGCGGTAGTCGCTCTGCCCGTCGAGCGCGGCCAGGGCCGGCAGCAGGTGAGCGACATAGCCGGCGATCCCCCCCCGCCGGTAGGCGAGGATGCGGGCGTCAATGCCGATGCGCATCAGCCAATCCACGTCACTGCTCACCCTCCCGCAGGTTTGGGCGCAATTTGCAGTCCAAATCGCACTGCAATGGCCACTCCGATGTGTTACTCGGTCACTTCCGAACCTGCGGGAGGGTGAGCTGAGCAGCCTCCCGCGGCCCGCCCGGCCACCCAGCCGGTCGAGAAGGCCGCCTGCAGGTTGTAGCCGCCGGTGTCGGCGTCAATGTCCAGCACCTCGCCGGCGAAATACAGCCCCTCCACCCGCCGCGAGGCCATCGTCTGCGGCTGTACCTCGCGCACGTCCACCCCGCCGGCGGTGACGATCGCCTCGTCGAAGGAGCGATAGCCGGTCACTTCGAGGCGAAAGTCCTTCAGCCACGTGCGCAGCCGCCGCCGCTCTTCGGCAGTGACCTGGTGGTTGAGCTTGTCCAGCGGGAGGGCGGTCAGCTTGGCGCAGACCGGCAGCAGTTTGGCCGGCAGCAGCTCTTTCAACAGCGCGCGAACGTGCTGGCGACCGTGGGCGTTCAGGTCGCGCAACAGACGGGTGTCCAGCTTCTGCTCGTCGAGGGCCGGCTTGAGGTCAATGGAGAGCGTCACCCGCTGGCCGGCGCGCAGCGCGTCCACCGCCTCACGGCTGAGGCTGAGGATGATCGGCCCGGAGACGCCGAAGTGGGTGAACAGCATCTCGCCGAACCGCTCCGCCCGTTTCTGCCCCGCCACGTAGACGCGGGCGGTGACGTTGCGCAGGCTGAGCCCCTGCAGTTGGCGGGCGAGCGGGCCGGCGGTCTCCAGCGGCACCAGCGCCGGGCGGATCGGGACGACAGTGTGGCCGACCGACTCGGCCAGCCGGTAGCCGTCGCCGGTGGAGCCGGTGGCCGGGTACGACGCGCCGCCGGTGGCGACGATCACCGCCTCGGCGGGGAGGTCGCGCCCACCGGCGCGCACGCCGACCACGCGCCCGTCCTCCACCAGCAGCCGCTCGACCGGCGCACCGGTGCGCAGGGTGGCCCCGCGCTCGCGGGCCCAGCGCAGCAGCGCCTCGGCCACGTCCTGTGCCCGTCCGCTGGCCGGGAAGACCCGCCCGCCCTGCTCGGTGACCGTGGGCACGCCCAATCCTTCCAGGAACGCGATCAGGTCGGGGGCGAAGAAGCGGGCGAAGGCCTGGCGCAGGAAGGGGCCGTTGGCCCCGAAATGGGCGATGAAGTCGGGCAGCGGGGCGACGTTGGTCAGGTTGCCGCGCCCCTTGCCGGTGATGCGCAGCTTGAGCGCCGGGCGGGGCATCTTCTCCAGGAGCAGCACGTCCGCCCCCTGCTCAGCGGCCTGCCCGGCGGCCATCAGCCCGGCCGCCCCCGCGCCCACCACGATCACCCGTCTCCGCATCTCCGCGTCCCCGCGTCACAACAACAGCAGCCCCCCCATCGCCACCAACGCAGCGTAGACGAGGCGATGGAACCGCCCGGCCGGGATGCGCCGTCCGACCCACAGCCCGGCGAACACCGCCAGCAGGATGACCGGCACGGACAGCCCGTACAGCCGCAACACGGTCGGGGTCCACGAACCGGCCAGCCCGTGACCGACCAGGATCATCAGCCCGGTCGGCAGGAAGTAGGACTGCAGCGTGGCGCGGAACGGCTCCGGCGGCCACTGACGGAGCGCCGCGTAGACCACGACCGGTGGGCCGTTGGTGTTGTACGCGCCGCCCAGCACCCCGGCGACGAAGCCGAAGGGATAGGCCAGCCCCTCCCCTCGCAGCGCCGGCAGTCGGGGCGCGATCAGGCCGTACAGCCCGAAAGCGACCAGCACGACAGCGAGCACGGCCTTGACCGCCGGCTCCGGCGCGGCCTGGAGGAAGAACATCCCGATGGGAATCCCCGCCAGCGACGAGACGATCAGCCGCCAGGTCGCTCGCCAGTCCACGCCGCGCCACTCGCCGACCAACATCGTCAGCGCGA
>DAOTYW010000202.1:0-5156 GCA_034434755.1 Anaerolineae bacterium
ACCATTGACGCGGCAGTGGCCGCCACCGCCACGGCCCAGGCCAACCTCCAGGCGACGGTCAATGCCGCTGTCCAGGCAACCGTCACCGCTGTGCCATCGCCTACCCCGGCGGCGATCTATGTGACCATGAGCGAGGAAGAGCTGGCCGCCCTGATTGACCAGTCGGTCGCCGAGGCCGCTGCTGTCACCGCGCAATGCTCTACGGCTGCCACGGAAGCCACGGCTGATGGGACCGTCACAACGGAGGAGGCGGCGGCAGTCGAGGCCTACGTGGCGGATGCCGAGGCGGCCATCGCCTACACCGGGGAGCTGATCGACGCCTATTACGGCCTGTACGGGGAATTGGCAACCGAGACGTTGGCGGCTCTGGAAGCGATCGAGGACGACCTGGCCGCGCTGGCCGAGACCACGGCCGCCATCGCCGCCGCGCTGGCGGAGATCAACGCCACGTTGGCGCAAGGCCTGACGCTGGCAGCGGAGACGATTGCCCAGTTGGAGACCGCCGCGCAGGGTGCGGCGGCCCAGGCTGCCGCGCTCCAGGCGCAGACCCAGGCCTGGCAGCAGGATATGCTGGCCGCGCTGGAGAGCCGCGCCGCCGCCGCCCTGGCCGTCCAACCCAGCGCGGTCGCCGCCGACCGCGTCGCGGCGGTGCAGAGCGCCTTCGACTACCTCGACGCGATCCGCCAGGCCGCCGCCGACAACAGCGTGTCGGCGGCGGAACTGGCGCAGATCGCTCAGTTGGGGGCCAACGCCAGCGCCAGCCTGAACGCCAGCGGCGGCCCTCAGCTACAGTCGCTCGCCGGTTCGATCAACAGCATCACCGGGCAGTTGGCCCGTGGGCAGGTGCCCCAGGCCCTGTCCGCCTTGAGTAGCCTGGAGGCGGCCCTCGGCGCCAGACCCCACAGGCCGTAAGAAGGGGCGCAGCCTGGGCAATGCCCCCCCGCAGCGAGGTTTGTCTTTCCTCCATCACGCGGTATAATCTCCCCGGCAGTGTGGCCAGGAACCTGCCGTGAACCGTCAACGGCGGACAATCACCCCGCGGCGAATGGTGGAGCATATCCGGCGGGTGCGCTACCGGCTGCGGCCGGGCGTGTGGTAAGGTCGTATGCCCCTCGTCGTCGGCACCGATCTGGCAAAATCATACGGTGCGCAGGACGTCTTCGCTGACGTCTCGCTGGAGATCCCCCACCGGGCACGGATCGCCCTGGTGGGGCTGAACGGTTGCGGCAAGACGACGCTGCTGCGGCTGATCGCCGGGCTGGACCAGCCCGGCGCCGGCTCGTTCCAGCGCGCCCGTGGGCTGCGCATCGGGTATCTGCCCCAACAGGCCCAACTGGAGGGGGAAGGGACCCTCTGGCAGGCGGTGGAGACGGTCTTTGCCGGCCTGCTGTCCCAGGCCGAACAGCTCCGCCGGCTGGAGGCGGCGATGGCCGACCCGACGCGGCGGGAGGAGGCGATGGCCCGCTACGGGCCGCTGCTGGAGGCGTTCGAGGCCGCCGGCGGTTACACCTACCCGGCGCGCATCGAACAGGTGTTGAGCGGCCTGGGCTTCACCGCTGACGATTTCCATCGCCCGCTGGCCCACCTCAGCGGCGGCCAGCGCACGCGGGCGCTGCTGGCCCGCCTGTTGCTGGAGGACTCCGACCTGCTGTTGTTGGACGAACCGACCAATCACCTCGACCTGGACGGGATCGAGTGGCTGGAGGGCTACCTGCAAAGCTGGCGCGGGGCGATGGTGGTAGTGGCCCACGACCGCGCTTTCCTCGATAACGTGGTCGAGCAGGTCTGGGAACTGGCCTTCGGGCGACTGACCCTCTATCGCGGCAACTACAGCCGCTACGTGCAGCAGCGGGCCGAGCGTGTGGCCCTCCAGCAGGAGCAGTACGAGCGCCAGCAGGAACAGATCGCCCGCACCGAGGACTACATCCGCCGCTACAAGGTCGGCCAGCGCACCCGCCAGGCGCAGGGCCGTGAGAAACGCCTGGAACGGTTGGAGCGGATTGAGCGCCCGCAGGAGGCCGAACCGATCCGCCTCGACCTGGGCCAGCCGCTGCGCAGCGGCGACCTGGTGGTCGGACTCTACAAACTGGCTGTGGGCTACGACCCGGCGGCGCCGCTGTTCACCGCCGACGAGGTCGAGTTGCGCCGTGGCCAGCGCGTGGCCCTGCTGGGGCCCAACGGCGCGGGTAAGACGACCCTCCTGCGCACGATCATGGGCGAACTCTCGCCGCTGGCCGGGCACGTCCGCCTGGGGGCCGGAGTGCGGCCGGGCTACTTCGCCCAGGCCCAGGCCGGACTGGAGCACGAGAAGACGCTCCTGGAAACGATCCTCGACGCCGGATTGCCCAGCGTTAGCCGGGCGCGCCACCTGCTGGGACGCTATCATTTCTCCGGCGATGACGTATTCAAGCGGGTGGGCGACCTCTCCGGCGGCGAGCAGGCCCGCCTGGCCCTGGCCCTGCTGGCCATGCGCGGGGCGAATTTCCTGGTGCTGGACGAGCCAACCAATCACCTGGACATCCCCTCGCAGGAGGTCTTGCAGGAAGTGCTGCTGGCGTTCGGTTCGGGGACGGTGCTGCTGGTGGCCCACGACCGCTATCTGATCCGCCTGCTGGCGACGCAGATCTGGGCGATCGCCGACAGGCGGTTGTGGATCTTCCGCGAGGGGTACGACGCTTACCGGGCCTGGGACCTGGCGCGGCGCGCCAGGCCAGTGTCCGATGAGAAGGACGCTGCGCGCCAGGCGCAGGAGGCCGAGCGGGCGGCGCGGCGGGAGGCGGCGCGGGCCGCGGAACAGCGCGCCCGCCGCCAGGCCGAGGTCGAAGCGGCCATCCAACAGTTGGAATCCCACCTGCGAGGGCTGGAACGGGAACTGGCCGTCGCCAGCACCGCCCAGGACGTCGCACGGGTGAGCCGGTTGGGGATCGAGCACAACCGCGTGCGGGCGGAACTGGATGCCCAACTGGCGCGGTGGGAGGAGCTGCTCTGAGCGGGAAGGTGCTGATCGGCCTGACCGGCAACATCGCTACCGGCAAGTCCACCGTGGCGCGCATGCTGGCCGGCCTGGGGGCGACGGTAGTGGATGCCGACCTGGTGGCCCACCAGGTTATGCGCGCCGGCACGCCGGTCCACCAGGCGGTCGTGGACGCCTTCGGGCCGGGCGTCGTGGACGCCGATGGGGAGATTGACCGCGCCCGCCTGGGGGAACGGGTCTTTTCCGACCCGGCTGCCCTGGCGCGGCTGGATGGGATCGTCCACCCGGCGGTGATCGCGGAGGTAGCCGGGCGGATCGCGGCGGCGGCGACCCGCGTGGTCGTCGTCGAGGCGATCAAACTGATCGAGGCCGGTATGGCGGCGGCCTGTCAGAGCGTGTGGGTGACCGCCTGTGCGCCGGAGCAGCAGGTGCGGCGGCTCATGGCCGACCGACGGCTGAGCGAGGCGGAGGCGCGCCGGCGGGTGCTGGCACAGTCGCCGCAAGAGGAGAAGATCGCCCGCGCTGACGTGGTCATTGACACCAGCGGCAGCATGGAGCAGACCCAGGCCCAGGTGGAAGCGGCCTGGCAACGATGGATGGCCAGGGGTGAAAGCGATGGACGAGTTCTCTGGACGGGAGACGATTTCGGGGTATAATTGGGGACAATTGCGCCAGGTGTTGCGTCGCGTTCTACCGTTTGCCCGGCGCCGGTTGATAGGGAAGACAATGATGGAACAACTGAGCCAAATTACCGTTCGACGCGCCCGCCCATCCGACGCAGAGCGGATCGCCACCTTCGTCAATCGGACGCAGCCGCAGGGGGCGCCGGTCACCGGCGCAGCGGTCTTGAGCCGCTTCGGGACGGTTGGCTTCCTGATCGCCGAAGCTGGCGCGGAGATGGTTGGGCTGCTGGGGTGGCAGGTCGAGAATCTGGTGGTGCGGGTAACCGACTTCCTGATCTTCCCGCAGCGCTACCGCGTCGTCGCCGGCCATGCCTTGCTGGCGGCCATGGAGAACGCGGCGCGGGAATTGCAGTGCGAGGCGGCGATCCTGTTCATGCCCGCCGACACACCGCAGGACGTGCTGGCCTTCTGGGAGGCGTTCGGCTACGGCTTTCGCGAGGTCGTCAGCCTGCCACGCGCCTGGCGCGAGGCGGCGCAGGAGTTCCGCGGCAGCGGCGATTGGGTGGTAGTCAAGCAACTGCGCGAGGACCGCATCCTGCGCCCGATCTAGGAGGGGAAACGATGTCTGGACTGATCTCGTTCGCCAAGAAACATCCCCGGCTGGTCGCCTGGGCCGTGCTGGCCATCGGCATGGTCATCATCCTGGTGTTCTCGGCCCGCAACGTGGGGCTGGAGGCTGGGCAGTGGGCTGCGTTGATCGTCGCCACCATCGGCCTGGCCGGATTGTGCGTCTGGATCATCGGCTGGGAGGATGAGGATGAGGAAGGGAAGGGCGAGAAACCTGCGGAGACGGAGGGATAGGAGAGCGGCGGAGACGCCGGCGGATTGTGCGCCCCTGTAGCTCAGAAGGATAGAGCAGGAACCTCCTAAGTTCAAGGTCGCGCGTTCGAATCGCGCCAGGGGCACTGATGGTAACTGCTTACCCTCCCGCAGGTCTGGGCGCAATTTGCAGCCCGAATCGCACTCCCATGGCTACTCCGATGCGTTGCTCGGTCGCTTCCGAACCTGCGGGAGGGTGAGCTGAGCAGTTACCACTGACGAACGTCGTCGAAGGGCAGCCCAGCGGTGTGCTGGGCTGCTTCTGTGTATGGGATGCGGGTGTCCGTCATCCTTTTTGCGCCTCGTCTATTGACGAATCGCAAATAGTGTGGTATACTCCGTCTATCACACAGCGCGGGCAAGGATGGCATGTCAAGGGTAGTGAGATGTCGTTGGGGGGGAGGGGGGCGGCGGATGGCTCAGATATTGGGGTCGACGCTGCTGCTGTTGCTCCACCATGGCCCTGCCCATGCCTACACGCTCCTGGAACCGTTGGGCGAGTTCGGACTAGAGGAGCTGGACCCCAGCATCATCTACCGGGCCTTGCACGCAATGGAGGAGGAGGGGTGGGTGAGTTCCATCTGGGACGAGCAACAGACCCTCGGCCCGCCCCGGCGGGTCTACTCCCTCACCGCAGCCGGCGACCAGGTATTGCAGTCGTGGATCCATGACCTGGAAGA
>DAOTYW010000203.1:0-29827 GCA_034434755.1 Anaerolineae bacterium
CCGCCGGGCGGGAGAGGGGCGGGGGTAGGGGGTGGGGTGAGGGGCCGGCACGCCGGCCCTGCCAGCACCAGGCCTGGTAAAGGGTAGGCAGTTACCGACAATTTAATAAAAGGCGGTTGACTTTATTCGCCCGCCGTGGTACAATCGTCGGCAGCGGACGTTCTTCGGCAGGATTTGACATCCGTGCAGAGTGTGGTATGATAATCGGTGTATACAAGATAAGTCTTTTATACAAGACAGGAAAGACAAAGCAGGGGGGCTGCCATGGCTGAAGAAAGGGGAGGCTCGTTCTACGGCGCGGTGACGGTCAGCGAGCGGGGACAGATCGTCATCCCCGCCCAGGCCCGCCGTGACCTGGGCATCCAGATCGGCGAGAAGCTGCTGATCGTCGGTGGACCGGGCGGTGGATTGCTCCTCATCCGGGCCAGCGCTGTCAACCACATGCTGCGTCAGTGGGCCGCCCTGGCCCGTCAACTGAGAGACGCCGAAATGGTGGAGGAATCGGATGAAGATGAAAAAGCGCAGTAGTCTGTGGATCGTCCTGCCCATCGTGGCTGTGGTGGTGCTCGTGGTCGTTGTGGCCGTGGGGCGACGGGTTGCCGCCCGCCGTGCTTCTGCCACCGACGAGGCGAGCACGGTGGTAGTCACCCGCGGCACGCTGGAGGTCACGGTCACTGCCAGCGGGCGGATCGAAGCGGTGCGTCAGGTGGACCTCAGCTTCGACGTGCCCGGGCAGGTGAGCGAGGTGAACGTTCGCCTGGGCGACGCCGTCAGCGCCGGCCAGGTGCTGGCCCGTCTGGATAGCGGAGACCTGGCCCGCGCCGTGGCCCAGGCCGAGATCGGCCTGCAATCGGCCCAGTTGCGCCTGGAACGGCTGCAACGGCCGGCTGACGAGGCCGCCATCCGCCAGGCGGAGGACAGCGTCACCCAGGCCGCCGCTGCCCTGCGCGTCGCCCAGCTCAACATGACCAGCGTGCTCAGCAGCACGCTGCTCAACGAACAGTTGGAAAACGCTCAGTACTTCCTCCAGGACGCCCAGACCCAGTACGCGGCGCGCCTGGCCGAGTACGAGGAGGGGCGCATCGGGGATTGGATGCTCGACCGGGCACGGCAGACCCTGGAGACCGCCCAGCTCAACCTGGCCCGCACGCAACAGCAGGCCGACCTGCAGTTGCAGTCCGCCCGCAACCAGGTCACCCAGGCTGCCCAAGCCTACGGGCAGGCGCAGGACCGGCTCGAGCAGCTCCGTGAGGGGAGCGACGAGCTCGACCGGCAGGCGGCGCAGTTGGACATTGACAACGCTCGCCTGGCCCTCGAACGGGCGCAGAGCCAGTTGGCCTCCGCCACCCTCACCGCCCCCTTCGACGGAGTCATCGCGGCGGTCAACCTGGTCGTCGGCGAGGCTGCCCCGACGATGCAACCGGCGGTCACCTTGCTCGATCCTGCGCACCTGCAGATCACCGTCGGCGTGGACGAGCTGGACGTCGCCCGGCTCTCGGTCGGTCTGCCCGTCGAGGTGACGGTGGACGCCCTGCCCGACGCCCGGCTCACCGGCCGGGTGGAACGCATCGCCCCGGCGGCCTCGGTGGACCTGGGGGCGGTCTCTTACCCGGTGATCATTGCCCTCGACCCCACGGACGCCCCCGTCCGCGTCGGCATGTCGGCCACCGCCGTGATCATGGTCGAGGAACTGGCCGACCAACTGCTGATCCCCAACTGGGTCGTGCGCATTGATCAGACGACCGGTCAGCCCTTCGTCTACCGGCGCACCGCCGGTGGCAACGAGCGCGTGGACGTTCAACTCGGCGTCCGCTACGGCGGCTACAGCCAGGTGCTCGCTGGGCTGGCGGAGGGCGACGTGCTCGTCCTGGTCCGCGAGACGGGCAACGGCTTCTTCGGGCAGCCGTAGGATCATGGATATGGATCGTCCAGTCATTCGGATCGAGGACATCACCAAAGTCTACCGGATGGGCGACGTCGAGGTGCACGCCCTCTGCGGTGTGTCCTTGCAGGTGCAGCCGGGCGAGATGGTCGCCATCATGGGCCCCTCCGGCTCCGGCAAGTCCACGCTGATGAACATCATCGGCTGCCTCGATCAGCCTACCTCCGGCAGCTACTGGCTGGATGGGGAGGAGGTTGGTCAGCTCGGCGACGATCAGTTGGCGGAGATCCGCAACCGGCGGATCGGCTTCGTCTTCCAGACCTTCAACCTGCTGGCGCGGACGACGGCGTTGGACAACGCGGCGCTCCCGCTGCTCTACGCCGGCGTCGGGCGCGCCGAACGGCTGCGGCGGGCGCGCCAGGCGCTGCAGGCCGTCGGCCTGGGCGACCGGCTCGACCACACCCCCACCGAGCTCTCCGGCGGACAGCAGCAGCGGGTCGCCATCGCCCGCGCCCTGATCAACAACCCGGCGATCATCCTGGCCGACGAACCGACCGGCAACCTGGACAGCCGTTCCGGGCGCGAGGTGATGGCCATCCTCCAGCAGTTGAACCGTCAACAGGGCATGACGGTCATCCTGGTGACCCACGACCCCAACATCGCCCGTCACACCTCGCGTGTCATTCATCTCTACGACGGGCAGGTCGAACGGGAGGAACCGATCGGCGCACCGCTCCTGGCCCAACCCCACGAACCGTAGCTTGATGCTGGAGATTGAAGGTTGGACATTGGACATTGACCTATGAACATCTTGGAAAGCATTCGCGTCGCTCTGCGTTCCCTGGCGGCCAACAAGCTGCGTTCCGTGCTGACCATGCTGGGCATCATCATCGGCGTGGGGGCGGTGATCACGCTGATGGCCGCCGGTGAGGGGGTGCAGGTCTACATCACCGAACAGTTCCAGGGCATCGGCAGCAACCTGCTGTTCATCATCCCCGGCACGTTCAACGGCGGAGGTGGGACGATGGGCGGTGGGATGGGCGGTATCCGTGAGCGGCCGGCCCGTCCCATGACCATGTCCGATGTCGCCGCGCTGCAGGACCCACTGCGCGTGCCCGACGTGGTCCGCGTGTCCCCGCAGATGGCCCGCTCGGCCACGCTCGTCGCCGCCGGACGGCAGGCGACCACCCAGGTGACCGGAGTGACGCCCGACTACGCGCCGGTGCGCAACTGGTTCCCGGTGGTCGGGGAGTTTGTCTCGGCGCAGGACATCGAGTCACGGGCGCGGGTGGTCGTGCTGGGCCAGACGGTCGTCGAGAGCCTCTTTCCCGATAACCCCTATCCCGTCGGTGAGGCTGTGCGCATCAACGGCATCCCCTTCACCGTGATCGGCGTCATGGCCGAGAAGGGCGGTTCCTTCGCCGACGAGGACGACATCGCCTTCGTCCCGCTGACGACGATGCAGGCGCGGCTGTTCTCCGCCCGCACCGCCAGCGGCGACTACTCTGTCTCCTTCATCTTGGCCGAGGCGGTCAGCGAGGATCGCATGGACGAGGCCGCCGAGCAGATCCGCGCGGTGCTGCGCGATCAGCACGACATCGCCTTCGAGGACGACGACGACTTCACCGTGCTCAGCCAGTCCGACATCCTGCAGACCTTCAGCCAGATCACCGGCGTGTTGACCATCTTCCTGGGGGCCATCGCCGGCATCAGCCTGCTGGTGGGTGGGATCGGCATCATGAACATCATGCTCGTCTCGGTGACCGAGCGGACGCGGGAGATCGGCCTGCGCAAGGCGGTCGGCGCGCGGCGGCGGGACGTGCTCTGGCAGTTCCTGATCGAGGCGGTGACCCTGGCCGTGGTCGGCGGGCTGATCGGCATCGGCCTGGGCGCAGCCGGCGCGCAGATTGTCTCCATGCTGGTGGCGGATTTCCGCTCGGTGGTCACGCCGGGCGCGGTGCTTCTGGCGACTACCGTCTCGGCGCTGGTCGGCCTGGCCTCCGGCCTCTACCCGGCCTGGCGCGCCTCGCGCCTCCACCCGATCGATGCGCTGCGGTATGAGTGATGGGATGCGTGAAACGTGAAACGTGAAACGTGAAACGTGAAACGTGAAACGTGAAACGTGAAACGTGATGCGTGATGCGTGAAACGTGATGCGTGAAACGTGATGCGTGAAACGTGATGCGTGAAACGTGATGCGTGTTGCGTGGCCCGTGGTCTGTGGTCTGTCGTCCGATAGGGGGGAGGTCTGTGGTCTGTCGTCCGATAGGGGGGAGGTCTGTTGTCGCTCTATCTGACCCCTGCCGCGTTGGGCTATCTGACCCAGTTGATTCTCGGTACGCTGATCGGCGGCTATCTCGTGGCGCGCGCCTGGCAGCCCGACCGAACCCGGCATATCGTGCTGCTCGCCAGCTTCTTCGTCGCCTTCACCAGCTTCATTGCCTCATTGTTCCTGGAGGCCGCGCTGCTACCGACCCCCCGGCTCCGGGCGGTGTTCGTGCAGAACGCGCTGCTGGGGACCGCGTTGATCCTTCTGCTCCAATTCGCCTATCACTTCCCTGCCTTGCCCGCTCCACTGCGCCGCGAGGCGCGGCTCGCTCTCGTTCTCAGCGTGCTCTACACGCTGTGGGAGGCCGGCTATGCCATCTTCCGCTTCGCCCGCCTGGAGACAGGCGTGGTGCTGTACCGTCCCCCCTGGAGCGACTACGCCCTGCTCCTGCTCCTCGTCTGGGTGCCCGTGGCGTTCATCCGCCAGATCACCGCGCGGGCGGATGACGGCGGCAGCCTGTGGGCGCGCTGGGGCGCGTCCATCCTGCATCCGGCGACCGGCGAAGCCCGTGCGGCGCGCACCTTTGCCCTGATCTTCCTCTTCGTCACCGGGATGAGCCTGCTCAACATCCTGCGCAATGTTTACCTGGTGACGGTGGCCCTGGCGAACATGGGCCTCTCGGTGGGTATGCTCGCCGCGATGTTCGCCTTCGCCGTGGCCTACCTCAACTATCTGCCAGAGGCGACGTCGTTCATGGTCAAGCTCGCCGGCGTGACGCTGACCGCGCTGCTGGCCGGGCTGGCCGCTGTTGGCTGGGTGATCTCCGGCCCTTACGAAACGCAGTTCCAACCCGACCTGCCCGCCCCGCGCACGCTGCGCTTCACACCGAACGACGTTGGCGGCTACGACGTTGCCGAGGTGCCCTTCACGTTCGAGCGCGACCTGGGCGACGATCTGCACCTGGGCGAAGAGGCGTCGCGGGCGTGTAGCCCGCCGCTCGACTTCTCCTTCCCCTTCTTTGGCCGGGCCACCTCGCAGGTCTACGTCTGCAACGATGGCACGTTGGGCGTGGGGCAGGCCGTGCCTTACCGCGCCTACCAGTACCGCTACGGCGGCGGGGTGCCTCTCATCATAGCGCTGCTGACCGACCTCTACCCGCAGATCGGGCCGGGCGGTGTCTTCGCCCATCAGCAGCCCGACCGGCTGGTCGTCACCTGGGATCGGGTGCGCGGGTTCTACCAGCAGGACGCCGAGTTCACCTTCCAGCTTGTCCTGCACCCCGACGGCGTCTTCGAGATCACCCATGCCAGCCTGCCTGATCGCCTGGCTTTCCACGCCGACGACACGCCCGGGGCGAGCCTGTGGGCCGTCGGTGCGCTCCCCGGCGGTCTGGATGCCCCACCGCGGGCCGTGTCCTTGACCGCTCTGCCCCTGCAGAGCGGGCCAGAAGGAGTGGTGCAGGATTTCCACCTGGCGTTCCGCCAGCACATGAACACGCTGTTGCTCCCCCTGACCCGCCTGATCCTGATCGCCAGCGTCCTCATCGTCATCGTGTTCCCGCTGCTGTTCCGTCATACTCTAACCACCCCGCTGCGCGCCCTGTTGCGCGGCGTGCAGCGCCTGGAGGCGGGCGACTACGCAGCGAACGTGCCGACGCGCTATGCCGACGAGATCGGCTTCCTGGCCCAGGCGTTCAACCGCCTGGCGGCCGAACTGGGCGACTTGGTGCACAACCTGGAGGTGCGCGTGGCAGCGCGCACGGAGGCGCTCGACGCGACCAACGCGCAACTGCGCGCCGAGATCGCCGGGCGCGAGCAGGCCCAGGAAACCATTATCCAGCAACAGCGCGACGTGGCCGCCTTCGAGGAACGGGAGCATCTGATCCGCGAGCTGCACGATGGCCTGGGGCAGGCCATCGGCTACATCAACGTCCAGGCCCAGGCCACCCGCGACCTTCTGGCCGAAGGCAAGGTAGAAGCGGCGCAGGCCAACCTGGCCGACCTGGCCCAGGCGGCGCAGGAGGCCTACGCCGACATCCGCAGCCACATCCTGGGGTTGAGCACTCGCGAAACAACCAGCCCGCATCTGTTCGCGACGCTGCGGGACTACGTGCAGCAATTCGGCGAGCGACACGCCATCGCCACTTCGCTCAGCCTGCCCGATGATGCGCCCACCTCGCTGTTCGCACCGGCGGTGGAGGAGCAACTGCTGCGCATCATCCAGGAAGCCCTGACCAACGTGCACAAGCACGCCCAGGCCAGCCGGGTCGAGGTGTTGTTCAGCCGCGTCGGCGACAAGGCCCAGTTCATCATCAGCGACGACGGCATCGGTTTTCAGGTCGCCCAGAACGACCGTGGCGGACCGGGCGGGTCGAAAGATGCCCCCAGTGGCTTGCCGATGATGCGCGAACGGGCGCGGCAGATCGGCGGGCAGTTGGAGGTTCGCTCTGCGCCGGGGCAGGGCACGCGGGTGGTGCTCATCCTGCCCTGCCCCCTCGCTGCCGCAGCGGGCGAGGACGCGGTCAAGAGAGCGCGGCTGCTGTTGGTGGACGACCACCACCTCTTCCTGGAAGGACTGCGCGACCTGTTGCTGATGCGTGGCATGACCGTGGTTGGGCTGGCCCATGACGGTCTCGAGGCACTGGAGAAGGCCCGCGCCCTGCACCCCGACGTGATCGTGATGGACCTCATCATGCCGCGCTGTGATGGCCTCGAAGCGACCCGCGCGATCAAAGCCGAACTGCCCGATGTCCGGATCCTCGTCCTGACTGCGGCAGAGGAGGAAGAGCGCCTGATCGAGGCAATCAGGAGCGGCGCGTCCGGTTATCTGCTCAAGAAATTGGACGCGGATCAGTTCTGCGATCTGCTGGCCGACTTCTTGCGCGGCGAGTTCGCCCTCGCGCCGGGGATGGCCGAGCGGCTGCTGGCCGAGTTCGCCCGCTTGACCCCCACCGCCCCGTCCCGTCCAGATGAACGGCAGCCGGCTCCCCTCACCGCCCGCCAGTGGGAGATCCTGCGCATGGTCGCCGAGGGTCGCACCTACAAAGAGATCGGGCAGGCGCTCTACCTCAGCGAGCAGGCGATCAAGTACCATATGGCCCAGATCCTGGAGCGGTTGCACGTGGAGAACCGCGCCCAGGCGATCGCCTACCTCCACCGCACGGGCCGGCACCAGTAGGGCGCACGGCTGTGCGCCCCTTAGACCTTTCTTATCCCCCCGTCCAGTGAAATCTACCTCTTACTATGGTATTGTAACGTAACTGCTCACCCTTTACCAGGCCTGGTGCTGGCAGGGCCGGTGTGCCGGCCCCTCACCCCATCCCCTGGCCCCCGCCCCTCTCCCGCCGGGCGGGAGAGGGGCGGGGGTAGGGGGTGGGGTGAGGGCTCAGCGCCGCGGACGGTAGGCAGTTACATTGTAACCTTAAATACCTGCCCGCCACCCTCCCGCAGCTTAGAAAGCGGCTGGCCAGAGGGCGAGCCGTTCATGGCGGCGCACTTCGTGGAGATTGCGCCCGAACCTGAGGGTAGGCAGTTACGACCTGAGGAGTGGTATGCAGCGCCTTTTAGTCTATGGGAATTCCATCTTCCTGGCCGGGCTGGCCGGTCAGTTGCAGCACCTGCCCGATGTGGAGGTTTGCTTGCACGACTCGTTGGCCGGCCTGGGCGACCTGACCGCCTTCGACGAGGTTATTGTTGATCTCGACGACCCCCATGCCGCCGACGTGGTACTGATCCTGCGCGTCCGGCCTGACATCCGCGTGGTCGCTATCAACCCCGCCACCGGCGCGCTGACCCGTCTCACCGGACAGGTCTACCTGGCGCCGACGATGAACGAGCTCATCGCCTGCCTGATACCCGCTGAACCAACGGTGTCCGACAAGCCGTTGACAATCCAATGATTTCCTGTATAATAAAGCGTCTTATCGTATATATCGAAGAGTTGACGACTCGCGCCCGGCGCGCGGGTCGAGGTTTGAACCACCAGACCCCTTGACCCGACGATACGTAGAAGTTGTACACGACGGAATTGATACCCATTCCATATAAAGAGGCACACGCATGAACGAAAGGACGACCCAAACCACACGGCGAACGACGCGCACGACGGCGCTGTTCGCCATGGCCGGCTTTCTGGCCATCGCACTCGTCTTGACCATCGCCGGCAGCACGGCGAGGGCCAGCGACCCCCCGCTGGCCGTCCGCGTCATCGCTGGCTATAACCTGGTGGTGGACTCGAACGTCAGTTCGCCCTCCACCTACGCCCCGCGCGTGGCTACCGTCATCGGCGAGTTCTGCAACACCGGCTCCACCGACCTGACCAACGTCTACGGCTACATCGGCAACGGCACCACGCCGGGGACGTATCCCGTCTACGATAGCGACACCCAGACGACCTACCCCTACCTGAACAACAGCGGCGACTATTTCTACCGCCACGTCGGCCCGGCGGGCGACGCCAGCCGCTTCATGGGCACCATCCCGGTCGGCCAGTGCCGCTACCAGTACTGGACCATCGAATATCCCGCCTGCGA
Source organism: Anaerolineae bacterium (assembly GCA_034434755.1). Taxonomy (GTDB): domain Bacteria; phylum Chloroflexota; class Anaerolineae; order B4-G1; family DUEL01; genus DAOTYW01. The sequence goes on from DAOTYW010000203.1 coordinate 8,683, forward strand.
GAACGTCGGCGGCAGTTGGCACGAACCGCCCTGCACCGGCGACCCGTTGTGGGGACCCTCGATCAAGCCCGACGATGACTTCTCCCTCCAGTTCGTCATCTGGGGCGTCTCCGACCAGACCACGACCAGCGCCAACTGGACGATGACCATGCGCAACGAAATCAGCGCCATGGCTAACAAGATCGAGCCCAACCCCAATGGGCGCTGGTTCAACACCGAGAGCGACACCGTCCGCGTCGGCGACGTGATCACCACCAACGGCATCCTCTACAGCCTGGGCGTAACTGCTCACCCTAATTCGCTTTCTCTCGACTTGTCAAAATCGTACAATTCAGGTAACTGTTCAGCCTGGCGCAGAGATGTCACGCTGTATGCCGAAGAGAGTATCTGTCAACGGATTCTGGGAACGGATTGAACGGATCGGCGGGTCGCGAGTGGTTCTTTCCGTTCAATCCGTGCCCAGAATCCGCTGACAGCACGCCCGATCGGGAGGTGTCAAAGCGCGGGGCAGTAGGGTAAGCAGATACTGCCTTTGGTATATAGAAAATGGCCATAGGGAACACGCAGCCCGTGGAGGAGAGTACACCTCGGCGCTGATCGAGCGGTGATGGATGTCGGCCATGCGCACCACCCGATATGCGCCATTGATTTATCCTCCAGGTCGTGTTATACTGGCGGTTATGAACACAATGGGTCAATTGTTCCTGGTATGGTCCTTGAGTGTGTTGTTCCTCATCGTCCTTGCCCTTGTCCCCTGGACAGCAGACCCGCCGGTCTCGGCTCTGCCTCTGTCGGACGAGGGCGCGCGGGTCGCCCCGACTGACCTGGCTGTCGGCGGTGGACTGTCCCCCACCTGTCGCTTCGGCGTGACGGCATGGTCCACGCAGGTGCAGCAGTTCGACATTGTCTCCAACCTGGGCGTCGGCTGGTACCTGGACTTCGCCAGCCGTTCGCGGCCGCCCAGCCTTGCGGCGGAGTACGTCCAGATGATCCGCCTGTCCCAGAACCGGCCCATCACTGCTCCGTGTGGTCCTGACTATGGCTACTCGGTCTACCCGCCGCTGACCCCCTGGGGGCTGGGCGCCATCGTCGCTGCCAACCCCGGCGCGCTGTGGATCGTCGGCAACGAACCCGACCGCGTCGGGCAGGACGGGGTGTGTCCGCAGCAGTACGCCCAGGCGTATCACGATGTCTACTTCTTCATCAAGAGCCGCGACCCTACCGCCCGCGTTGCCATCGCCGGGCTGGTCGAGGTGACGCCGGGCCGCCTGCAGTACCTGGACATCGTCTGGGACACCTACGCCCGGCGCTACGGCGCGCCGATGCCGGTGGACGTGTGGACGATGCACATCTACATCCTCTCCGAGACCGGCGAAGGCGATGCGTCCATCGCCCTCGGCACCGACCCGGCGCTGGCGATTCCCTACAGCGTCAACTGCGCCGATCCTTTGTCCTACTGCCACGCCGAGCACGACGATATGGGCCTCTTCGCCGAACAGGTCGTGCGCATGCGCGACTGGATGGTCCGTCACAGCCAGCGCGACCGGCCGCTGATCATCACCGAGTACGGTATCCTCAAGCCGTACCATTATCCGGGCGATCCCTGTCCCCCCGATGGCCGCTGCGAGTCCGAGTGGTGCATTCCCAGCGACCCTCCCTGTTGCTTCTGCGACGAGAACCACGAGACCTTCCATCCCCACCGCGTGGCCGATTTTATGGAGGCCACGTTCGACTACCTGCTGACGGCCACCGATCCCGCGTTGGGCAACCCGCGCGACGGCAACCACCTGGTGCAACAGTGGCTCTGGTACTCGCTGGCGACGGCCGACCCGCTGGGGCTGGGGCACGCCAGCAACCTGGTGGATCCGGAGCAATCCTACGCGTTGACACTGCCGGGCCAGCGCTGGCAGGATTACGTGGCTGCCCTCCCGCCGGGGGTCAACCTCTTTCCATCGTACGTTCCCAACGTGATTGCCTATCGTCCCGACGGCGCCGCTACGGTGACGGTGACCCTCGCGGCGCGCGTGCGCAACAGCGGCAATCGCTCCCCCGACGGCGCGGTGGCGGTGACCTTCTACAGCGACCAGCAGTTGACCCAGCCGATCGGCACGGCGACCTTCAGCGGGCTGGGCGGCTGCCTGGGACAACAGGCGGTGGTGACGACGACCTGGGCCGACCTCGGCCCCGGTTGGCGCCTGTTCTGGGTCAAGGTGGATAGCCTGGATGTCGTGCCGGAGAGTGACGAGACCGACAACGTCGGGGCGGGGTGGGTGTGGGTGGACCCGCTGCAGGTGTTCCTGCCCACGGTGATGCGCAACCGGTGAGGGGGACGTCAGTCGGGCGAGCGGGCCAGCCGTTTGCCCGCCGTCCACAGCAGCCAGACGACCGCCAGCACCGCCGCCAACAGCGCGAACTGGCGGAACAGCGCCACGGGGTCGCCGCCGGAGAGCGGCGAGCCGGGCAGGATCAGCGTCTGGAGCGGCTGGCGGATCGCCGGTGGGATGTAGCCGGCCAGTTGGTGGACGAACTGGCCGAAGTTAGCCACCTGCCATTCGCATGCCGGCGATGTGCGAGTCACCTGGCCGCCGATGTGCTCGTCGAACCCGTAGCGCATGATCAGCCATTGGTGGAGGACGAGCAGCCCGCTCAGGCCAACGGTCAGGGCGCGATACCAGCGCTCCTTCCGCCCGTCGAGCAGGGCGGCGTAGCCGACGATGAGGATCACCAGGGTGCTGTCGAAGCGGCGCGGGCCGTAGCCGCCGCCGCCGAACCAGTCGCTGACGCAGCCGTTGACGGTGACCTGGGCCAGGAAGGCGAGCAGCAACGGGAGGACCAGGCGCGGGACGCGGCGGGCCAGCCGCGCCAGCCCGAACAGCGCCGGCACGACCAGCGGCATCCACGGCAGCAGGCCGTGGAAGGGGGAGAAGAGCACTTCCCTCACCCACGGCGCGCGCCAGTCCATAAAGCCCGGCCCCTGTGGGATGGTGACCAATCGGCCATAGAGGAGCTGCCAGGCGATGAACTGCGGGGTCATCGTCAGCAGCGCGCCGAGGAGGGTCAGGATAAGGTTCGGCAGCCTGCGCTGGCGCCCATCTGGCGTGATGGCGGACAGGACGGGCAGGATCAGGTAGGTGACGTTCTGCGGACGGACCAGCGCCGCCAGCCCGCCGAGCAGTCCCAGGCCGAGGGCCGGGCCGGGGCGCTGCTCCCCCCGTTCGACCGATTGCCACCAGGCGGTGACGAACAGCGCGGTCATCAGCGCCGAGGCGGCGTGGGCGTAGAACGGTTCGCGGAACCCGTAGTACCACAGCGGCGTGGTGAACATCGCCGTCGCGCCGGCCAGCAGGGCCGCCGGCTCACCCGCGAAGCGGCGGGCCAGCCGCACCGCTGCCAGGATGGCCAGCCAGCCATAGACGCAGGTCACCGCCGCCGCACCCCAGACGAAGGGCCATTCGATGCCTGTCAGCGTGGCGGGGCCCAGCCCGATCCATCCGAGCAGGCGACCCCATGCAGCGATGGCTGCCAGCCAGGGCAGCCACAGCAGTGACGCGCCGATGGGAAACGGGCTGGCGACGCGCCCGGTGGGGGTCAGCTCTTCCTCGAAGTGCTCGGCGACGAAATCGGCGCCAGGGCTGATCTCATACACCAACAGCAGATCGTTGCCCAGGTGCAGGTCTCGGTCGAAGGCGAGCGAACGGGCGGTGGCGTAGTAGAACGCCCCGTCCCAGGCCAGCGCGCCCGGTCGGAAGGACAGGGCGAACTGGATGATGAACAGAATGACCAGCGCGACTCGTGAAGTTCGGTTCATGGGAGATTGGGAACGGTCAACCACAGATTACACAGATTGCACGGATTGCACATATTACATAGATTGCACAGATTACACAGATGACACGGCTTGCACAGATTGCACAGACCCTATGGGTGGCCCTCCGTGCAATCCGTGTCATCCGTGGAAATCCGTGTCGTGCATCCGTGTCGCAGTATAGCACAGATGGCGAAGATATGCGCAGCTCGATCATTGTCGTGAGTTGGAACGGCGAGCCGTACCTGGCGGACTGCCTGGACGCTCTCGCCGCGCAGGTCGGGTCGGACGATGAGGTCATCGTCGTGGACAACGGTTCGACCGACGGATCGGCGTCCCTGGTGCGTCAGCGGCACCCGCAAGTACGGCTGATCGAGAACGGGCGCAACCTGGGCTTCGCCGGCGGTTGCAACGTCGGCCTGCGCGCGGCGGAGGGCCAGGCCCTGCTACTGGTCAACCAGGACGTGGTCGTCCGCCCCGGCTGGCTGGAGGCAATGCTGGCCGCGCTGGCCGCCGCTGAAGTGGGCGTCGTCGGCGGGAAGCTGCTCTATCCAGACGGGACGATCCAGCATGCCGGCGGTATCCTCCACGACCCGCAGGCCCTCCCCGGTCATCTCGGCTACCGCGAGGCCGACCGTGGCCGGTGGGACGCGGCGCGGGATGTGGAGTACGTCACCGGCGCGGCGATGGGCTTCCGGCGGGAGATGCTGGAACGGGTTGGGTTCTTCGACGAGGGCTTCTTCCCTGCCTTCTACGAGGAGACCGACTTCTGCGCCCGCGCCCGCGCCGCCGGATACCGCGTCGTCTATGTCCCGACCGCCGTTGCCGTCCACCGCGAGACGACGACGGTCGAGCGGGAAGGCGTCGAGTATCACCGCTGGATGGGCCGCGGGCGGCTGCGCTTCGTCCTCAAGCACCAGACCCCTGCCCGCTTCCATGGCGATTTCGTCCCCGCCGAGCGGCTGTGGCTGGCGGCGCAACGCGCCCCGGCGTTGCGGGAGGGCCTGCGGGCGGCGTACCTGGACACGCTGCTGGGGTTACGGGACATGCCCCGTACCGGCGTCCTGGCCGACGAGGGCAGCGAGGAGGCGGTCGCCGAGGCGCTGATCGAACTGCGGGCGACGCTCGTCGGCGGCGAACTGCTTGCCGACCCGCTGGGCGGCGTCCCGTGGGCAGTCGAGGAACGCCCGTTTCGTTCAGACTTGCCCGTGCTGGGTCCGTGGATCGCCCGCTTCCGCGCCCTGTGGAACTCGGTCTCTACCCGCTGGTACGTCCTGCCGCTGCTCGAGCAGCAGAACGAGATCAACCGGCGGCTGGCGCTGGCCCTGGCTGCCGCGCAAGAGAACATCGTGGCTCTTGACCGCGAATTGGCCGACGCGCGGCGTCTCCACGCCCAGGCGTTGCATGCACTACGGGAGGATATCGAGCGGTTGCGGTCACCGTAGGGGCGGGCCTCCGTGCCCGCCCCCCTCCCCGTGCCCGCGCCCCTCCCCGTGCCCGCCCTCCTCCCCGTGCCCGCCCTTCTCCCCGTGCCCGCCCCCCTGTGCCCGCCCGGACCACGAGGAGCGACAGCGGAGGGGGGCGACCGCGGAGGGGTGGGCGACCACTGGGCGACCACTGGGCGACCACAGAGGGTCGCCCCTACGGGTCCGCTCGTAGGAGATCGAGGAATTGTTGATGGACCTGGTTCACGTCGGGCCGTTGCCACCCGTGCGTTCTGGCGTCGCCGATTACAGCGCGGCGCTGTTGCCGTACCTGCGGCCGCATGTCCGCCGGATCGCTGTGGTGGTGGACGGCGCTGCGCCGGAACTGCCCCCCGGCGTGGTGGATCGCGTCTGTGATCTGGCCAGAGGGGATGCGTGGCCGCCCGGCCTGCCGCTCTACCAGATGGGCAATCATTTTCCCTATCACCGCTTCGTCTACCGGGAACTGCAGCGCCGCCCCGGTGTGGTCATCCTGCACGACGGCAACCTGCTGCCCTTCGTCCACAAGGCGACGCTGGAGCAGGGCCAGCAGCGGGCCGCCTTCGTCCGCGAGGTGGGTTTCGAGGGCGGCGCGGCGGGCGTCGCGGCGGCATGGACGGCGCTGGATCACGGGGTTCCCCTGCCCCTCGAAGGATATCCGCTGCTGGCCCGCATCGCCCGCGCCAGCCTGGGGGTGATCGTTCACAGCCGCTGCCTGCGCGACCGGCTGTTGAGGGTCTACCCGTGGGCGCGGGTGGCGGTCATCCCGCACTTGAACCTGCTGCCGGCTGACCTGCCGGCTGTCCCTCGCGCCGAGATGAAGCGATCGCTGGGCCTGGACCCCGACGGGCTGCTGGTGGCAGCGTTTGGCTTCATCGCCCCGGCCAGGCGACTGGAGCCGGCGTTGCGCGCCTTCGCCCGCCTGCGGGCGACGTTCCCCCGTGCCTGCTTTGTCTGTGTGGGCGAGACGGCGGGTGGTTACGACCTGTCTCCACTGCTGGCGGAACTGTCGCTGGGCGACGCGGTGCGGGTGACCGGCTACGTGCCGGCGGAGCTGTTCCTGCGCTACCTCCGCGCCACCGACGTGGCGGTCAACCTGCGTTACCCCACCTGGGGCGAGAGCTCCGGGACGCTGATCCGGTTAATGGCCTGTGGCGTGCCGACGTTGGTGACCGACGCGGGAGCGTTCGCTGAGCTGCCGGACGGGGCGGTGATCAAGATCCCCGCCGGGCCGGATGAGGAGGCAGCGGTCGAGGCGGCGCTGGGCAAACTGTTGGGTAGCGCCGAACAACGCATGGGGATTGGTCAGGTGGCGCGGGAGTTCGTCGCCGTCCATGGCGACCCGGCGAGAGTGGCGGGGGAGATGGTGGCGTTTCTGTCCGCAGATCCCTCCCTGGTCATTGGTCATTGCTGAAAATGCACATCGTCCACGTAACCCATCGCGCCTGGCCGGTAGTCGGCGGGTCGGAACGGTACGTGCAGGCGGTCGCTCGCCAGCAGGTATTGGCCGGCCATCGGGTGACGATCATCGCCACCGACGCCGATGAGCTGGCGGCGCTGTGGGAGCGGCGCGGTCGGCGGGTGGCGGCGGACGCACCGGGCGAGCATGAGGGGGTGCGGATCCGCCGCCTTCCGGTGCGCCCGTTGCCGCTGGGCGCGCTGACTTTCCCGGCCGTGCGATGGTTGATGTGGACGGTGGAGGTGGTCATCGGATGGGCAACCCCCCTTCGTTTTCGTTCGCGGCCGGGCGACCACGGAGGGGGCGAGCATGGAGGGGGTGACGGCGGAGGGGGTGACGGCGGAGGGGGCGACGGCGGAGGGGGCGACGGCGGAGGGGGTGACGGCGGAGGGGGCGAGCATGGAGGGGGCGACGGCGGAGGGGGCGACGGCAGAGGGGGCGACGGCGGAGGGGGTGACGGCGGAGGGGGCGACCACGGAGGGTCGCCCCTACGGGAATGGATGGCGGGGTTTCCCTGGGTGCCGTCGCTGGCGGCGGTGCTGGAGGAGGAACGGCCTGACCTGCTGTTTGCCTGGCATATCACCCTGGACGGCCTGAGTGCGGCGGTGGCCCGCGCTGCGCGGCGGATGGGCGTCCCCTGGATCGCCGTGCCGTTGCTGCACCTGGGCCATCCGCGCTTCTACACCATGCCGCACCAGTTGGCCCTGCTGCGTCGGGCCTCGGCGGTGCTGGCGCAGACGCCGACCGAGCGGGCGTTCCTGCTGCGCTGCGGCCTGGACGCCGGGCGGGTGCATATCGTCCGTCCATGGGTGGATTGGGAGGCAGCGAGCCGGGCAGACGGGGCGCGTTTCCGGCGGGCGCACGGCATCGAGGGGCCATTGGTGGTGACGGTGGGTGCGCTGAGCTATGAGAAGGGGACGCTGCACCTCGTGGCAGCGGCGCGGCGACTGTGGAGGCAGGGGAGGCGGTTCACCCTGGTGCTGGTGGGGGGGGCGGATGGGCGGGTGCGGCGTGCCCTGGCCCGCCTGCGCGGCCCGTGCCTCTGGCTGGGCGAGGTCACTGAAGAAGAGAAGTGGGACGCCATAGACGCTGCTGACGTGGTCGCGCAGCCTTCGCGTAGTGAATCTTTCGGGATCGTCTTCCTGGAGGCCCGCGCACGGGGGAAGCCGGTGGTCGCTGCCCGCGCCGGCGCAGTGCCCGACGTGGTCGCCGATGGGGTGGATGGACGGCTGGTGGACTTCGGGGACGTGGCCGGGCTGACGACGGCGCTGGACGCGCTGCTGGACGATCCGAAGCGCGCTGCCGCGCCGCGGGGGGACGAGGCATTTCAGTCGCCGCCTGACTGCCATCTGTGGTTACCCGAGGCCGCCAGGACTCCTCAAAGGTAACTGATCAGCTCACCCTCCCGCAGGGATTGCGCCCAAACCTGCGGGAGGGTGAGCAGTTACCCCCAAAGTTTGTGGGCTGAGCGGTGATGAGTTATGTCAGTTGACTTGCACACAAGAACGGGTATAATCCATAGTGATTCGAGATCGGAAAGGGGCCAAGCCGCCGCGAAGGCAGGTAGAGTATGGCACTAAAGGGAAATCTGCGTGATTTCAGCACCACCCAGTTGCTGAACCTCATCAACCTGGCCCGCAAGACCGGCACGTTGACCATCGAGACGCGCCAGTCCCAGGTGCAGATGTGCTTCAAAGAAGGGAAGCTCGTCTACGCTACGGCGGACGGGAGCGATGATCGGCTGGCAGCGATCCTGCTGCGCGCGGGCAAGATCTCGGAGGAGCTGGCCCGCACCATCCGCGCCCGCTCTGATATCAAGGACGATCGCGAGCTGGGCGTCTTGCTGACCAACGCCGGCTATGTCACGCAGCAGGACATCATCGAGAGTGTGCGCAACCACACTCTGGAGACCGTCTACAAGCTGTTCACCTGGCCAGAGGGCATGTTCCGCTTCGAATCCATCCTCCTGCCCATCCAATCGCGGATCATCATCCCGATCGATCTGGAGAACGTGATTATGGAGGGCAGCCGCCGCCTGAAGGAATGGGAGCGGCTGCAGGAGCAACTGCCTAACCTCGATGTCGCCCTGCGCTTCACCGACCGGCCCGACGTCAACCTGCGCACGATCAACCTCACTGTCGAGGAGTGGCGCGTGGTCTCCTTCATCAACCCCCGCAACACGATCCGCCAGATCGCCCAATACAACAACCTGAGCGACTTCCAGATTCGGCGCATCGTCTACGGGTTGCTCCAGGCCGGGTTGGTGGAGATCGTCCGGCCTGAAGGGGTGGAGGTGCGGCCGACGCGCGGCCCGACGCCGACGGCCGCCCCCCCCACGCCGCTGGCCCAACGGCCCCCCGCCGTGAAGCGCAGCGTCATCCAGAAGCTGATCGATCGCATCCGGGAGCTATAGTCTATGCAGACCGTCAAGATGGTAGTGACCGGCCCCTTCGCCGCGGGCAAAACGCAGTTCATCCAGACGATCAGCGAGATTGACGTCGTCGCCACCGAGGCGAAAATCTCTCGCCAGGAAGAGCGAATCAAGGATCAGACCACGGTGGCGATGGACTTTGGGCGGATCACGATTGACGACGACCTGGTGCTCTACCTGTTCGGCACGCCCGGCCAGCGACGGTTCGATTTCATGTGGGAAATCCTGTCCGAGGGCATGCTCGGATTCGTGGTCGTGGTGGACAGCGTGCGACCGGAGACCTTCCGCGAGGCGCGGACGATCCTGGATACGTTCCGCTCCTACGCCCCTACCCCCTACGTGGTCGCCGCCAACAAGCAGGATCACGAGGACGCCTGGACGCCCGAAGACCTGCGCATCGCCCTGCGTATTGACCCACAGGTCAAGGTCCTGCCTTGCGTCGCCACGGAAAAGGAGAGCGTCAAGAGCGTCCTGCTCGAACTGCTCTACTCGATCCTGGAGCTGATGGACGCGGAAGGGGTCGGGTAAGCCGACCCGTTCCCTATGTTCTCCACAAGGGGCTGGTCGCGATGAGCTCCATCGTCACCGACCGGGGAGTGGTCCACTACGAAGCCTACGGCCGCGGACGACCGGTGGTCCTGCTGCACTGCTGGATGGGTTCCTGGAACTACTGGCTGAGCTCAATGGAGGCGCTCAGCGATAAGTACAAGACCTATGCCCTGGACTTCTGGGGGTTCGGCGATTCGGCCAAGAAGGGTGGACAATACAACGTCCCCGACTACGTGGAGATGGTTGTTCAGTTCATGGAGCGGCTGGGCCTGGAGCGCGCGCCGGTGATGGGCCATTCGATGGGCGGCACGGTCTCGTTGAGCCTGGCTCTGAAATACCCAGAACGGGTGCAGAAGGTCGCTGTGGTCGGCTCGCCGATCACCGGCGACGGGCTGGCGCTGCTGCTCAAACTGGCCGCCAAGCGCCCACTGGCTGCGCTGGCCTACAATCTGCCAGGCCTCCTGCCCATGGGTATCCGTCTCATCTCGCCGTTCTGGACGCGGGACTGGAAGACATGGTACGCGATGTTCGAGCAGGATCTCTCGCGGACAACGATGGAGTCGTTCCACTACAGCATCGCTTCGCTGCGCAAGACCGACCTGCGTCCTCGCTTGCGGGAAATTCGCGTCCCGGCCCTCGGCATCTACGGGCGCAACGACCGCGTGGTGGATCCGGGACAGGGCCAATTGTTGACCAACGGCATTCCCCTGTCCCAGGTGGCGTACTTCGAGCACTCCGGGCATTTCCCGATGCTGGACGAGCCGGAGCGCTTCCACAGCACGCTGCGGGATTTCCTGGATCGTTGAACTGGCGGGACGAGGAGCGGGCATGGGAGACGCAGTTGTTGGCCAGGGGGCGGAGCGCAGCGAGCCCTGTTTCCCGAACAAGATGGGTCGCATTCTCCTCATGGGGATGGAGGAGGTGATGGGCCGCAACGGCATTGCGGCGGTGATGAACCTAGCCAACCTGCGGCAGTACCTGAATGGCTACCCGCCCAATAACTTCGACATGGGCGTCCCGTTCAATGATACATCGCGGATGATCGGGGCGCTGGATGAGATGTACGGGATCCGCGGCGCGCGCGGGTTGTCGCTGCGCATCGGGCGGGCCTGTTTCCGCTTCGGGATCAAGGACTTCGGCCCCATGCTGGGCATTGCCGACCTGACCTTCCGGGTGATGCCGTTGACGATGAAATTGCGCATGGGCTTCGAGGTCTTCGCCGAGGTGTTCAATAAGTTCAGCGATCACCGGGTGCGGTTGGAGAGCGACGAGGAGAACTTCTACTGGATCATCGAGCGTTGCGGGGTCTGCTGGCATCGTTCCGCCTCCGCGCCCGCCTGTCACCTGGCGGTGGGCATCCTGCAGGAAGCGCTTTTCTGGGTCAGCGGCGGCCAGAACTTCGACGTGGAAGAGGTCGCTTGCGTGGCGATGGGGGACACCACCTGCACCATTCGCATCAGCAAGCAACCGTATTGAGCGAGTATGCGGAAGATCATCCTGCGTGATCGAAGGCCGATACGCCCGTTCAACGAACCGGCGCGCGAGCTTCGCTTCCTGAACAAGCCGCTCTGGTTATTGCAGAAGGACATCCTGGCCCCCTACGTCACTCAGGAGCGCGAGGTGGACTCGCTGGAGGACATCGAAGCAGAACGGGTCGAGACGCTGGTCTACCGCGAGAACCTTTTCTTCGACGAGCATTTCATTGCCGCTTTCCTGACCAAGGCCCGCCGGCTGGGCAAGGCCTGCCAGGTCGCCTTCCCGCTGGATGACAAGGCCATTGTCAATCACGCCCTGCCGCTCCAGCGGACGATTCGCCGTCAGGGAGATTATTACGTCGCCGATATGTGGTACTTCCCATACGGGGTGGAGGAGATCATCCGCCCGTTGCCGATCTCGACCGAGCCCCGCGAGATGGGCTACTACCGCGTCCCCACCCACATGTCGGACACGATGGGCGACCTGGTCTACCAGGTGCCGACGCGGGCCTTCATGGCCATTGAGTCGTGGATCCATGTCCTGTTGGCCAACGTCCTCTTCGGCGTCTTCGCCGAGGCGGCGCGGCTGGACCGGAGTATTGACGAGAGCGTTGCTCTCCAGTTGAAGCTGTTCTGGCGGGCGTTGCTGGAGCAGACCCAAGTGCTCTCCTCGTCCGCTGTGGTCAAGATCGGGCAGAATTGCTCGATCGATCCCAGCGTGATCATCCGCGGACCGACGGTGATCGGCGACAATGTGGACATCGGCCCCGGCGCGGTGGTGGATATCTGCGTGATCGGCAATAACGTGACCATCTCCGACTCCTGCCACCTGATGCTCAGCGTGGTCAGCGACCGCTGCTTCCTGCCCTTCCGCGCCTCGCTGTTCGAGACGGTGCTGATGGAAGACACGATGGTCGCCCAGAACACCTGTCTGCAGTTGAGCTGCGTGGGACGCACCAGTTTCATCGGCGCCGGCAGCACGTTTACCGATTTCAACCTGATCCCCAAACCGCTGCGCGCCCTCTACGGCGACCGGCTCGAGCAGACGGAGATGACCGTCCTGGGCAGTTGCGTCGGCCACCATTGCCGCATCGGTTCGGGACTGATCTTCTACCCGGCCCGCACTATCGAGTCCGACAGTGTCCTGGTCGCCTCGAACGAGCGCCGGGTGATCACGAAAGATGTGACGTTCGAAGAGAGTGATGCGCTGACGATTCCCGACGCCGAACGTGTCCATCCGCGGCTCTATCCACGCGACGGCAAGTGGAAGATGCCGCGGCCCGGTTGACCTTACCAAACGAAGATGGACGCTTTTGCCTTCATCATCCACCCGCTGGACCCCAAGGCAGACGTGGCACGGAAGTACCCGCGACTGGCCCGGCTGTTGCCGGTCCCGGCGATCCACTTCCTCTCCCGCTACTGGCCGCCGCTGGTCCTCTCCCACGTCACCGGTGTCCGCTCGGCGGCGACCGGGCGGGAGGTGGAGGGATGGTTGCTGGCCTGTCCCTTCACCGCCCGGCGCATGCTCCAGCTCCCGCCGCCGGTGGTCTACCGCAAGATCATCCAGACCGGGCGGCTGGCCGAGCGGCTGGGGGCGCGCATCCTGGGCCTGGGGGCGTACACCTCTGTGGTGGGCGACGGCGGGCTGACCGTGGCGCGGGCGCTGGACATCCCGGTGACCACCGGCGATAGCTATCCTGTGACTCTCACCGTGAAGGCGCTGCAGCAGGCTGGCGAGGCGATGGGCGTGACCCTGGAGCGGGCCACCGTGGCCGTGGTCGGCGCGACCGGCTCGATCGGTTCCGCCTGCGCCCGGCTGCTGGCCGGGCGGGTGGAACGGCTAATCCTGGTCGGGCGAGACCCGCAGCGGCTGGCCCAGGTGCGCCAGGCGTTGACCAACCGGGCGGCGGAACCGAGCACCGATCTGGCGACGATCCGCCAGGCTGACCTGATCATCAGCGCCACCAGCGCCGGACGGCCGCTGATCGAGAGCGACCATCTCAAGCCAGGCGCAGTCGTCTGCGATGTGGCCCGTCCCAAGGATATCGCGCCGCAGGTGATCCGCGAGCGCGACGACGTGCTGGTGATTGACGGTGGGCTGGCCGAGACACCGGGCGACATCCGCTTCGGCTTCGACTATGGCCTGCCGCCACGGATCACGTTTGGTTGCATGGCCGAGACGATGGCCCTGGCCCTGGAGGGCCGCTTCGAGGATTATACGTTGGGCAAGCACCTGGAACTGACACGCGTACAGGAGATCGAGCAGATTGCCGAACGGCATGGCTTTCGGTTGCCTGCTCTGCATTCCTTCGATCGCCCGCTGACCCGGCAGGAGATCCAGTCTGTCCGCCACAGGGCGGCGCTGTTGACCGGGGCGAGTCGAGCCTAACTTGGGAGGTCGTCTCATGAGCAAGGGCAGAATCCTGGTCGTCGAGGACGATTTCGATATCTCCAACATGCTGCGCATCTACTTTCAGAGCCAGGGCTACGAGGTTGCCGTGGCCCCGCGCGGCGGAGATGCGTTGGAGATGTGTCAACAGCAACTGCCGAACATCGTCGTCCTCGACATCATGCTCCCGGACATGGACGGATACGATGTCTGCCGTCAGTTGCGCGGTAACCTGCGCACCAAGCACATCCCGATCATCTTCCTCACCCAGAAGGACGAGCGGTCGGACAAGATCCATGGCCTCGAACTGGGCGCCGACGATTACATCACCAAGCCCTTCGATGTCGAGGAGCTGAAGTTGCGGGTCAAGAACGCCATCGCCCGCGCTGCCTACGAGAGCCTGACCAATCCCACCACTGGCCTGCCCAGCGCGAAGCTGATCGAGGAGCAACTGCGCGAGTTGATGCGGCGGGATGACTGGGGCGTCATCTACACCGGCATCGAGCGGCTGGAGCCGTTCAACGAGGTCTATGGCTTCGTCGCCGCCGACGAGGTGCTCCGCTACACAGCGTTGGTGCTCAGCGAGACGGTAGACGCCATCGGCACCCCCAACGACTTCATTGGCCACATCGGCGGGGACGATTTTATCGTGATCACCAACAAGAGCCTGGTGCAGCCGATGGCCGACGACATGGCCCGCCGCTTCGCCGCCGGCGTCGGCACGCACTACGATTTCAAGGCCCGTCAGCAGGGCTACATCGTCGTCCGCGACGAGGCAGGCAATGAGCAGAAGGTTGGCCTGATGGCCCTCTCCGTCGGCATCCTCACCAGCGACGAGGGCCCGTTCACCGACATCCGCGAGATCACCGAGGCGGCAACCGCCAAACGGAGAGAACGCAGCCGCCCCTGACCCTTCATCCGTGGCATCTGTGGGATCCGTGGCAACGAGGAGCGCGCAGGGATGAGCGAGCAGGGAACACGGCGGAGCGAAGCCGGCGCGATTGCCCTGGCCGCAGCCGTCATCCTGGCCCTGGGGCTGGGCCTCCACCTGGCCCCCGGCGGGTGGAGCCCATTGTTCCACCTGGCCCTGCCGTTCGCTGTCTCCCTGCTGGCCCTGCGGATCGGGCGTCGCCCGGCCCTCGTCGCGGCTGCCCTGGCGATCCTGGCCCTGCTGCCCGCCGGGGTGGGCGCCGGACTGGACGGCCGCATCCCTGACCTGCTCTCCAGCCTGGCTTCCTCCCTACTCTGCGCGGCGGCGGGCTGGTTCCTGCCGCGCCTGGTTGTCCGTCCACCTGCCCGGCCGGCGGACGCCGAGGCGCCGGTCAGCGCCGGCCCCTCCCTCCCCACCCCCGCCCACAGTCCGCAAGAGCTCATCGTGCTGGAGGAGATCGCCCGCACCATCGGCGCCAGCCTCGACCTGTCCCCCACCTTGCGCGCCATTCTCGTCTCTACCCGCCGGCTGATCGCCTTCGATATGGCCGAGGTGACCCTCTGGGACCCCACCCAGCGGGTCCTGGTTAGCCGTGGCTCGCTGGATGCCGAGGAGTACCACGCGGTGGTCGGCGACACCTACCACCTCAACGAGGGCTACTCCGGCTGGCTGGCCCGCCACCGCCAGCCGCTGCTGATCCCCGACGTCGCCGAACGACGGGACGTGCGCCCGAAGGCGGAACGGACGGAGAACCCACTCCGCTCGTACCTGGGCATCCCGTTGGAAAGCCGCGGCGAGTTCGTCGGCACGCTGGAACTGGCCAGTTTCCGGCCAGGCGCGTTCACCGGGCACGACCTGGAGTTGCTGCAGGCCATCGGTGTCCACGCGGCCACGGCCATCGAACACGCCAGGCTGTACGAGGAGACCCGTCGGCGCACGCTGGAACTGGCCTCGCTGACCCGCATCTCGGCCACGCTCAACTCCACCCTCGACCTAGCTCAGGTCCTGCAGACCATTGCCGCCTCTGTGCTGGAAGTGGTCGGTTGTCACTACTCGGCCATCTTCGTGTTGGACGAGGAGAGCGGCATGCTGCGCCTGGCGGCGACGCAGGGCCTGAGCCCGGCCTTCGCCGCCCGTTCGCGCTCCCTGCCGATCGAACGCGGCGGGCGCACTCACGCCGTCGCCAGCGGCGAACCGGTGCTGGTGGAGGATATCAGCGCCGACCCCACTTTGAGGAACCTGGCCCCGCTGGCGACGGACGAGGGAGTGGTCGCCTTCGCCGACATCCCCCTGCGCGTGGGCGAGCAGACAATCGGCATGCTCTCGGTCTCGTTCACCCAGGCCCACCGCTTCACCAGAGCCGAGCAGGAACTGCTGTTCACCTTCGCTGACCAGGCCGCCATTGCCATCAGCAATGCCAAGCTCTACGCCCGCGCCGACCGCGAGCTGCGCCAGCGCAGCGAGGCCCTCGGCGGCCTCCAGCGCGTGGCCCAGGAAGTGAGCGTTACCATCGATCCCACGCACATCCTACGCCTGGTGATGGAAGAGGCCCACCGACTCAGCGGCGCCGACCGCTGCGCGATCCTCCTCCACGACGCCGGCTCGGGCCGCTGGGAACTGAAGCTCTGCATCGGCTACCTGGAGGAAGAGCAGGGCTTCCTGCGCCAGCGGCTGGCCCACCTGCCGCCGGAGGACGCCCTGGCCGCCATGGCCTATACCGGGCAGACTTTCCAACTGCACGACGCAATAGACGACGGCTGGCCCATCGTCGGCCAGACGGATGTCCGCTCGGCGCTCCTGGTGCCGATCGCCCAGGGCGAGGAACTGACCGGCGCCATCGTCCTGAACGCCCGCCGGGCGCGCGCCTTCGACGAGCAGACACGCCAGTTCATCGAGACCCTGGCCACCCAGGCGGCCATCGCCATCAGCAGCGCCCGCAACTACGAGGAGCAGGCCGACCGCACGGCGCTCATCCGCCGTCGCGCGGACCAGCTCGGACGGGTGCTGGAGGTCAGCCAGGCCGTCCGCTCCGACCAGCCCCTCGAACAGGTGCTGGAGGAGATTGCCTATGCGATCCAGGAGAGCGTCGGTTTCGACCTGGTGCTGATCAGCCTGGTCGAGGGCGACCCGCCGCACATGCGGCGCATCGCCTGTGCCGGCATCCCCCTGTCCGTGTTCGACCAGATGAAACAGAACCGCCCGCCGCTGAAGTCGCTCGAAGTGGTCATGCACGACGAGTTCCGCCTCAGCCACAGCTATTACGTGCCGGCGGAACAGCAGGCCCGCTGGCGCGGGGTGATGGATGCCTATGACCTGGCCCAGGGGGATATGACCCGCCAGCCGGGCCGCTGGCATCCCCAGGATATGTTGCTCATCCCCCTGATCGGCCCCAGTGGGCGGCTGCTGGGCATGATCTCGGTGGACGAACCGCGTGACGGGAGGGTGCCCGACCTGGCGACAGTGGAGGCGCTGGAGGTGTTCGCCGCCCAGGCCGCCGTCGCGATCGAGAACGCCCAGATGCTGACCGCCCTCCAGGGCCAGCTCGAGACCCTCTCGATCCTCAACGAGATCAGTCACTCCGTGGCCGAGAAACTCGACCTCGACGAGACACTGTGGAAGGTGGTCGGCGCGGTGACCCAACTGGTCAATTGCCAGGGGAGCGTGATTTTCCTCCAAGACCCCCAGACCGGTCGCTACGTGGCCCGCGCCGCCCGCGGGCACGATCTCCAGCAGTGGGAGAAAACCGCCTTCGCCAGCGGCGAAGGGATGGTCGGCAGCGTCGCCCAGAGCGGCATGCCCCTTTCGGTGTCGGACGTGGCGGCGGAGACGGGCGGCGCACCTGATTACATCCAGCAGGGCGCAGCCGTCCTGGTGCCGCTGAGCATCGGTGGGCAGGTGGTGGGCGTGTTGACCGCCGACCGCCCACAGAAAGAGCCCTTCTCCCCCGCCGACGTGGCCACCGTTACCGCCCTGGCCGACCAGGTGGCGCTGGCCGTGCAGAATGCCCGCCTCTACGACGAGGCCACCGGCCAGGCCGAGCGGCTGGCGTTGGTCAACCGCATCGCCGCCGCCGTCGGCGGAACGCTGCAACTGGACAGCATGATCGAGACGGTCTACGAGCAGATCGCCCCTGTCTTCCAGCCCGATGCCTTCTTCATCGCCCTGTACGACGAGGAGAACAACGAGCTCGACTTCCGTCTGCAGATGGACAAGGGCAAGCGGCTGCAACCCGAACGGCGCGCGCTGGGCTCCGGCCTGGCCTCCGCCGTCGTCACCGAGAGAAAGCCTTTGCTGATCCGCCATTTCACCCGCGAAAAGCGGCGCCTCCCGACCCCGGTAACCCAGGGCGACATCCCCGAATCGTGGCTGGGCGTGCCGATGCGCAGCGGCGACCGCGTCGTCGGCGTCATCTCCGTGCAGGCCTACCGGCCCAATGCCTACGGAGAGCAGGAAGCCCAGTTGCTCTCCACCATCGCCGACCAGATCGGACTGGCCGTCCAGAACGCCCGCCTGTTCGACCAGGCCGTCCGCCGCAGCGAAGAGTTGTCCACACTCGTCGAGGCCGGCAGCACCCTTTCCTTCAACCTGGACCTGACCTGGGTGCTCCAGGCGCTGGGCGACCGGCTGCTGCGGGTCACCGACGCCGGCGGCTGCCTGATCTCCGAGTGGGCGCGGGACGAGAACCAGGTGACGGTGATCTGGGAGCTGGGCGATCCGACCGTCCGCCCGCTGCTGGGCACGGTCTACACGGCTTCCGAACGCCCGCACGTGATGGACGTCCTGCTCACCCAGGAGCCGCTGCTGCTGGACGCCGCCACGCCCGATCTGGACGAGTCGGCGCTGGAGCATCTGGAGAGGCGCAGGGCGCAGGCGATCCTGATCCTGCCCATGGTCGCCCGCGGGCAGACGGTGGGGCTGGTCGAGCTGGAACGCCGCCAGGAGCAGCGCCGCTTCAGCGCCGAGGAGGTCCGCCTGGCCCAGGCCCTGGCCAACCAGGCTGCCGCCGCGCTGCAGAACGCGCGCATGTACGAGGAGATCGTCCGCTTCAGTGAGGAACTGGAGCAGCGCGTCGAGCGCCGTACTCACGAGCTGGCCCAGGCGCTGGAGGAGCTGACCGTCGAGCGCGACCGCGTCGAGGCGCTCTACCGCATCACCGCCGAGGTCTACGCCAGCCTCGACCTGGACCAGGTGCTCAACCGTACCCTGGAGTTGGTGGCGCGGGCGGTGGGAGCCAGCCGCGGCTCGATCTTGCTGGACGATCCCGACCGTGGGCGGCTGATCTACCGCGCAGCCACCGGCAGCGGGATCACGGTGCCCATCGGCGGCCAGCCGACCCGCTTCCGCCGGGGGGAGGGGCTGGCCGGCTGGGCGATGGTCACCGGCGAAGCAGCCCTGATCGAGGACGTGCGCCAGCATCCCCGCTGGGTGCCCTCCGACGTAGAGGACGAGGTCCATCGCGCCGCCCTGGTCCTGCCGCTCAAGCGCGCCGGCGAGATCGAGGGCGCGATGTTGCTCTTCTCCCCCACTCCAGGAGCGTTCACCGAGAACCACCTCCGGCTGGCCGAGGCGGCGGCCGTGCAGATCGCCAACGCCGTCGGCAACGCCGCCCTCTACAAACTGATCCTCGACCAGACGGCGCAGTTGGGGGCTATGCTCAAGCAACAGCAGGTGGAAGCAGCCAAGAGCCAGGCCGTCCTGGAAGGCGTCGCCGACGGCGTCGTGGTGGCCGACGCCCAGGGACGGATCATCCTCTTCAACGCCGCCGCCGAGCGCATCCTGGAGATCCCCCGCCAGCAGGCGCTGGGCCGCAGTACGCGGGAGATGATCGGCCTCTACGGCGTGGAAGGCCGCAAGTGGCTGGCCGCTATCGAGGAGTGGAGCGCCCAACCGACGGGCGAGCGCGCCCCGGAAAGCTTCGTCGCCGAACGGCTGGAATTGGGCGAGCGCATCGTCGCCGTGCACGTGGCCCCGGTGACGATGGGCAGCGAGTACCTGGGCACGGTCTCCGTGTTCCGCGACATCACCGCCGTCGTCGCCGCCGACCGGGCCAAGAGCGAGTTCGTCTCCACCGTCTCCCACGAGCTGCGCACACCGATGACCTCGATCAAGGGCTACGCCGACCTGGTGCTGATGGGCGCCGTGGGTTCGTTGACCGAGCAGCAGAAGCACTTCATCGGCATCATTCGTAACAACGCCGACCGGCTGACCGAACTGGTCAACGACCTGCTGGATATCTCGCGCATCGAGACCGGGCGCATCCAGCTCGAACCGAAGGCGCTCGACATGCACGAATTGGTCGAGCAGGTGATCAGCATGCTGGAGGGCCGCGCCCGCAACCAGGGCCTGACGTTGATCTCGCACGTCTCCGAGCGCCTCCCCGCCGTCTGGGGCGACAGCGCCCGCATCGTCCAGATCCTCACCAACCTGATCGGCAATGCCGTCAACTACACCCCGTCCGGCGGAACGGTGACCGTCTCGGCCCAGGCCGAGGACAACAAGCTGAAGGTCATGGTCAGCGATACGGGCATCGGCATCGCTCATGAGGACCTGGGCAAGATCTTCGGCCGCTTCTTCCGCGCCGACCACCCGCTGGTGCAGGAGAAGCCCGGCACCGGCCTGGGGCTGCCGATCACCGCTTCGCTGGTGCAGATGCACGGCGGCGAGATCTGGGTCGAGAGCGAGTTGGGCAAGGGGAGCACGTTCTTCTTCACCCTGCCGCTGGCCCGTTCGGTGCAGGCGGCCCCGACCGATGAGCCACTGGACGATATCTCGACACTGGTTCAGCAAGCGGCCCGACACCCTGTCTAAAGGGACGAGAGTATGACGAAAATCCTGGTGGCTGAAGACGAGAAAGACATCCGTGAGCTGATCGCCTTTACCCTGCGCTTCGCGGAATACGAGGTCGTGCTGGCCTCCAACGGCGCCGAAGCGGTGGAGATGGCCAGGGCCGAACGTCCGACGCTGATCCTGATGGACGTGCGCATGCCGCGGCTGACCGGCTACGACGCGTGTCGGCAGTTGAAGGAGGACCCGCAGACCCGCGACATCCCGATCGTCTTCCTCTCCGCCAAGGGACAGGAGGCGGAGATCCAGCAAGGGCTGGCGTCCGGCGCGGAACAGTACATCCTGAAACCGTTCGCCCCGGACGATCTGATCCGACAGGTGAAGGACATCCTGAAGAAAGCCGGCGTGGGATAGCCACGCCCACAGGTCAAGGGCGCCGATGAGCGCGATTATTATCGAGAACGGTCTGGCACACTACGAGGCCATCGGCCGCGGGAGGCCGGTGATCCTGCTGCACGGGTGGCTCGGTTCGTGGCGGTACTGGATGCCGACGATGGACGATCTGTCGGACAAGTTCCGCACCTATGCGCTCGACCTGTGGGGGTTCGGCGACTCGGACCGGCGCGGCGACGAGTACAGTCTGCCGGCGTATGTGGCCCTGCTGCAACGGTTCATGGACGAGATGGGCATTGACCGCGCCCCGCTGGTCGGCCACGCCCTGGGCGGGGTCGTCGCCCTGCGCTTCGCCGCGCAGATGCCGGAGCGGGTGGAGCAGGTGATGGCCGTCGCCACGCCGGTGATCGGCGAATCGGTGGCCCGCCCGCTGGCCAACTTCTCCGGCAACCATGGCGACCTGGTC
>DAOTYW010000204.1:0-5032 GCA_034434755.1 Anaerolineae bacterium
TCTCTTTGGACTCGGTTGCGCGCATTTCTATGTCCGATGCACCTCGTGCAGCCCGCCTGGGCTTGCTCGCGTTGACCTTTTTTCGGGAGAGTCAGGTAAGGGTTACTTGCGACGGTAGTTCTGTTGGTTGCGGATATTGGGAGCGAGCATAGCGATGATTTCATCCAGCAGGGACATACGGTGGGCCACCACATCTGGTGGGAGAAGGTACTGGGCGCGGTAGTACCAGCCACGGCTTTCACGGGCCGAGCCCATGGAGACCCGCAGGAAGAAAGCGTACTCCTTCCCATACCCTCGTCCGAAGCCTTCCTCCAGGTTGGCACAGACCGAACCCGCGCTACGCACAAGCTGCTCCGCGATTGCCCGTCCCCGCCGATCCCGCATCAGATGATCACAATCCTGCCAAACCAGCTCGTACAGAAAAAGCGTCTTCGGATAGACCTGAAAACCCCACAAAGGGTCCTGCCGCAAATCCGCCGGCACCGTCTCCATCCACGCCTCAAACGTCTTCGGCCTGCCCTCCGTCTGCATTGAAACCTCCTTGTCCCAGGCTTTCTCCTACCACCTCACCTGTCCACTTGCCTACTTGCCTACTTGCCTACTTGCATACTTGCCTACTTGCCTACTTGCCTACTTGCCTACTTCTCCACCTCCATTCTCAACACCGCCCGGCCTACGCCGATCAGGTCGCCCGCGCTGACGACCGTCGGGCGATCCACCAGCTCGCCGTTGAGCGTCGTCCCGTTCCGGCTGCCCTGGTCCTCCAGCCACCAGCGGCCCTCGCGCCAGGCCAGCAGCGCGTGGTGTGCCGAGACGAAGGGATCGGGCAGGACAACGGTATTGGCCGGTGTGCGGCCCAGCGAGGTAACCTCCAGCAGCGGGAAAGCGGCCCCTGGCTGCGGTCCATCCTCGCCCGCCTCCACGACGACCAGCCGGCCCTCCGGCGGCGCGATGGCGGGAACGACAGCCCGCTGCAGGTCGCGCCACAACAGCACCAGCACCGCGCCCAGGAACACGTACAGGAGGGCCGTCAGCAGGACGCGCAACAGGAGCAGGGCGATCTCCATCGCCTTTATCCCTCGTCCATCGGCGGTGCGGCCGTTGCCGAGGACAGCGTAGACGTATCGCCTCCCCCGGTGGAGCGAGGCGAGGCAGCGGGCAGGTCCTCGCCATAGATGACCTCGCTGCCGGCGAACGAGATCACGTCGCCGGGTTGCAGCATGCACTCCTGCACCGGGTAGCCGTTGACCGACGTGCCGCCAGAGCTGCCCACGTCATAGAGGACATAGCGGCCGTAGCGACGGCGCAGTTGGGCATGGTGACGGGAAACGCGGGGGTCCTCGAGGATCACGTCATTATCCAGCGCCCGCCCGATGCTGACCACTGCTTCGGCCAGGTCCA
This sequence comes from Anaerolineae bacterium, assembly GCA_034434755.1. Classification (GTDB taxonomy): domain Bacteria; phylum Chloroflexota; class Anaerolineae; order B4-G1; family DUEL01; genus DAOTYW01. The sequence continues at coordinate 1,402 of DAOTYW010000204.1, forward strand.
CGTGCTTTTGGCCATTGAGGATGAGGAACGACCGTCGGAGGGGCACCTCCTCAGCGGCGCTCTGGACCGCTTCCTGTTCCTCCTCGGTCATCTGGCTGGTCGCGCTCATTCCCACTTCTGTCGCCGGCTGCCAGCGGGCCTTGACGCGCACCGACTGCGCCGGCACGTCCAGCAGCGGCTCCACGTAGACGACCGGTTCGGCTGCCAGGAGCAACCCGGCCCCACGGGCCAGCCGGGTCACGTGCCGGGCCAGTTCCTCCGGCAACGTGGGCTGGCTGGTGATCAGCGCCCCGAAGTCCTGCGGGTGCAGGTAGACCCAATAGTGGGTAGGGGCCAGCGCCGTGCCGTCCGGCGCGATGACCTGCTGGTCCTCCATCGCTCGCGCCAGATGGGTGGCGACCTCCAGGGGATGGACGTAGCCGGCGAACAGGCGGGTGAACGTCCCCTCGACCAACTGCTCGGCCAGGGCCTCGAAACGAGCGATGCGCTTCATCGGGGAGGGATTATAGCGCGGGTACAGAAGGATGGCAAGCGCGGTTCGAATTGGCACTAAGGGCGGGCCGGCGGCCCGCCCTACATCGCCAAACCAGGTACAGAAGGATGGCAAGCGCGGTTCGAATTGGCAGGGGACGGGTCAGGAGTATAATGAGCCTACTATGGATGATCTGACCGAGGTGCTCTCCCGCTTGCGTTCCGATCCCGCCTTCATGCGCTGCGTGACGGCCTGGGAACGGCTGCCGGCGCGCCCGGCTGCCTTCACGCCGTGGCCGGATCGTCTCGACCCGCGGCTGGTCGCCGCTGCGCGCCGCCTGGGACTGGACTCCCTCTACACCCACCAGGCCGAGGCAGTCGCCGCCGCGCTGGACGGACGGAACGTCGTCCTGGCGACCGGCGCCGCCTCCGGCAAGTCGCTCGCTTACCACCTGCCGGTGCTCCAGTCGCTGCTGAACGACCCCGCTGCCTGCGCGCTCTATCTCTTTCCGACCAAGGCCTTGGCCCACGATCAGTTGGCGGCGCTGGAGCCGCTGCTGGCCCCTCTCGACGCGCCCATCCCCGTCCGCTCCTACGACGGCGACACCCCGTCCGCCTACCGCGCCGCCATCCGCAACCAGGCGCGATTGCTGGTGAGCAACCCGGACATGCTCCACGCCGGCATCCTCCCCCAGCACACCCGCTGGGCGCGCTTCTTCGCTAACCTGCGCTGGGTGGTGCTGGATGAGCTGCACGTCTATCATGGGGTATTCGGCAGCCACGTCGCCAACGTCCTGCGCCGGCTGCGGCGGGTCTGCCGTTTCTACGGGACCGACCCGCGTTTCCTGTGCGCCTCCGCCACCATCGCCAACCCGCGCCAACTGGCCGAACGGCTGGTCGAAGCGCCGGTCCATCCCGTCGAGAGCGACGGATCGCCGCGCGGCGAGAAGCACGTCATTCTCTACAACCCACCGCTGACCGACCCGCAGTTGGGCATACGCCGTTCGTCCATGCTGGCGGCGCTGGACGTGGCGGCTCACCTGCTGCGCGCCGATGGGCAGACAATCCTCTTCGCCCGCGCCCGGCTGACCACCGAGGTGCTGCTGGGCTACCTGCGGGACGCGGTCGCAGCGGCGGGGGGCGACCCGCAGCGCGTGCGCGGCTACCGCGGCGGCTACCTGCCTGCCCAACGGCGCGAGATCGAGCGCGGGCTGCGCGCGGGAGAGGTGCGCGCCGTCGTGGCGACCAACGCGCTGGAACTGGGGGTGGACATCGGTGAGCTGTCGGCCTGCGTGATGGTCGGTTACCCCGGCTCCGTCGCCAGCACCTGGCAGCAGGCCGGGCGGGCCGGGCGCCGCGCCGGGACCTCGCTGGCGGTGCTCATCGCCAGCGCCCTGCCGCTCGACCAGTACCTGGTAACCCACCCGCGCTACTTCTTCGACCGGCCGGTGGAGGAGGCGTTGCTCGACGCCGACAATCCGGCCATCCTGACCGGCCACCTGGCCTGCGCTGCCTACGAGCTGCCCTTCGAACGGAGCGAGCCGTTCGGCGCGCTGACAGATGTCGGCGACCTGCTCGACCTGCTGGTCGAGGACGGCGCGCTCCACCGCAGCGACGGCCACTACACCTGGGTCGGTCAGGACTACCCGGCGCGGTCGCTAGGGTTGCGCACCAGCACGCCCGACGGGGTAATCATCCAGGACATCGGCGCGAGTCCGCCGCAGGTCATCGGCCAGGTTGACCGGCCCAGCGCCCCCCTGCTGGTCTACCCCGGCGCGATCTACAGCCACGAGGGGGCCACCTACCGGGTGGAGGAACTGGACTGGGAGGCGGGGCTGGCCCGCGTCCGCGCCGACGAGGTGGACTTCTACACCCGCGCCAGCGCGACGACGCAGGTGCGCGTTCTGCAGACGGTGGAGACGCGCAGCGGCAGGAGCTGGGACGGCGGGCTGGGCCAGGTCGAGGTGACCTCCCGCGTCACCGGCTATCAGCAGGTGCGCCGCTATACTCACGAGGTGCTCGGCTGGGGCGAGCTGGACCTGCCGGAGCAGACGGTGCAGACGGTGGGAGCGTGGCTTGACCTGGGCGAGGAGCTGGTGACGCGGCTGCAGGAGGAGGGGGTGCTGCGGGCGCCGAGCGACTACGGTCCCGACTGGCCGGCGCGGCGGGACGCGGCGCGCGCCCGCGACGGCTACCGCTGCCGTCACTGCGGCGCGCCGGAGCGCGAAGACCGTCAGCACGACGTGCACCACATCACCCCTTTCGCCGCCTTTGCTGCCATCCCCGACGCGACGGAGCGCTTCCGCCTGGCCCACGCGCCGGAGAACCTGCTCACCCTCTGCCCATCCTGCCACCGGCGGGCCGAGCAGGCGCGCGGGGCACGAAGCGCCCTCGCCGGGATGGCCTACCTGCTCCGTCACCTGGCGCCGCTGTACCTGCTCTGCGCGCCGGGCGACCTGGGCTCGGCGGTGGAGGCCCGCGCAGCGGAAACCGGTCGCCCCCGCCTGACCTTCTACGACCACGCGCCGGGCGGGAGCGGCCTGAGCGCGCGGCTGTACGGGCTGTTCGAGCCGTTACTGGCTGCCGCCCTGGAGCGACTGCGCGCCTGCCCCTGCAGCGACGGCTGCCCCGCCTGCATCGGCCCGGCGGGCGAGCAGGAGCCCGCCAGCAAGCCGCTCACCCGTCGGCTGCTGGAACTCGTATAGCAAGTATGCAAGTGTGCAAGTGCGCAAGTACGCAAGTTTGCAGGTTTGCAAGTTTGCAAGTTTGCAGGTTTGCAGGTTTGCAGGTTTGCAAGTTTGCAAGTTTGCAGGTTTGCAGGTTTGCAGGTTTGCAAGTTTGCAAGTTTGCAAGTTTGCAGGTTTGCAAGTTTGCAAGCCTATTGCCTCGTTAGGCTAGACTTCACATTTTCGTCGTGTTCTGCTACACTATGGGTATGGGCAAGCATACTCATATCCAATTGACAGCCGAACAACGGACAGAGCTTGAGCAGTTGATTCGCACTGGCGACACTCCGGCCCGTACCAATACCAGAGCGCGTATCCTGCTTCTGAGCGACCGTAGCCAGGGCCAGAAGCGAACGGATCAGGAAGTCGCCGATGCGGTCTTGTGCTGTAAAAGCACGGTCATCAATGTGCGGCGGCGTTTTCTGAGCGCTGGA
>DAOTYW010000205.1:0-2398 GCA_034434755.1 Anaerolineae bacterium
TCTCTTTGGACTCGGTTGCGCGCATTTCTATGTCCGATGCACCTCGTGCAGCCCGCCTGGGCTTGCTCGCGTTGACCTTTTTTCGGGAGAGTCAGATATCACTTGCAAACTTGCATACTTGCCACTTGCATACTTGCCACTTGCATACTTGCCACTTTTCTCCTCTCCGGTTGTACCCGCAACCCCGCCGACGGCCCAATCACGGCCACCGGCTTCATCGAAGGGGAAACGGTCCAACTGGCTCCGGAGGTAGGCGGGCGGATCGTCGAACTGACGGTCCGTGAAGGGGACGCGGTCACGGCGGGGCAGGTGTTGGCGCGCCTGGACAACGCCCTCCTGCAGACCCAGCGGGCGCAGGCGGAGGCAGCGGTCGCGGCAGCGCAGGCGAACCTGGAGCGCGTCCGCGCCGGCGCGCGGCCGGCGGAACAGGAGGCGGCGCGCGCCGCGCTGGCCCAAGCAGAGGCGCAGCGGGATGGGGCGCAGCGGGCGTTGGTCGACGCGGAGGCCGCACTGGAGAATCCGCAGGAACTGAACGCCCAGATCGCCGCCGCCCGCACGCAGGTCGCCCTCGCCGAACAGCAGTTGGCCGTGGCCCAGCTCGACCTGAGCGACGCGCAGTTCCGTCACGATGTCCTGGCCGACCAGGGCGGCGACACCGAGCGCGCCTTGGCCTTCCAGGTCGAGGCGGCGCGGGAGGCGGTCAACGCGGCCCAGGCGCAGTTGGACGGCGCCCGGCGCTACCTGAACGCTCTCACCGCCATCCGCGCCCATCCCCTCACCTTGCAGGCCCAGCTCCACGCCGCGCAGGCCCAGGCACGGGCCAGCGAGGCGGCGGTGGCAGCGGCGCAGGCGCAGCTGGACGAGCTGGAGGCCGGCCCCACGGCCGAGGAAGTCGCCCTGGCCCAGGCCCAGCTCCACCAGGCCCAGGCGGCCCTGGCGCTGGCCGATGTCCAGATGGATCAGCTCACCCTGACCGCGCCGATCACGGGCATGGTCGCCAGCCGCAGCGCCCATGTCGGCGAGACCGCCGCCCCACGCCTCACGCTGTTGACGCTGACCAACCTCGACCAGGTCACGCTGGTCCTCTACATCCCGGAAACCCAGATCGGTCGCGTGCGGGTGGGACAGCCGGTGGAGGTGCGCGTGGACTCGTTCCCGGGCCGAGTGTTCCTCGGACAGGTCACCGCCATCGCCGGGGAGGCAGAGTTCACCCCGCGCAACGTCCAGACGCAAGAGGAACGGGTCAACCTGGTCTTTGCCGTGCGAGTGACGCTCCCTAACCACGATCACGCGCTCAAGCCCGGCATGCCCGCCGACGCCGTGATCCAGCCATAAAAAAACCTCCCGCAGGCGCGCAACCTGCGGGAGGTTCTCTGAGCAGCGAATTACTTCTCCTCTACTTCCTCTTCCACCTTGCGCTTGCGCACCAGCTCCGGTTCGGCCTCGCTCACGGCCACGACGGCTTCCTCTTCGACAACAGCGCTCACCGGGTTGACCCGCACGACCATCTCCTCTGGATCGGAGAGGATGCGGATGGTGGACGGGACGTTCAGGTGGGCGACATTGATCTGCTGATCTACCTGTGTCAAGCGGGTCAAGTCAACCTCGATGGAGTCAATCAAATCGCCCGGCAGGCACTCGATCTCGACGCTCTGGGCGCCTTCGATGAGGATCCCCTCGCCGCGCTTGACCACCGGCGACTCGCCGACCAGGACGACCGGCACCTCGACGGTGATCGCTTTGGTCATCTGCACCTCGTAGAGGTCGAGGTGGATCAGATGGCGGCGAATGACATCCCGCTGCAGATCCCTGAGGATCGCGTTGACGGGCGCTTTCTGTCCCTCCACGTGGAGATTGATCAGGTGGGTAGTTCCGGCCTGGCGGACGACGGCCTCCGCCTCGGCAGCCTGGATCTGCAGGGCGCAGGCCTCCTGTCCAGGGCCGTAGAGCACCGCCGGTACCCACCCTTCTCGGCGCAGGTGGCGCACCTGCTTGCCCAGGACTGTCCGTGGCTCTGCCCTCAGTTCGATCTGTGCCATATCTCCTCCCAGTGGAGGGATATTCTAACCCAACTTCGCGCTTCCGTCAAGTCCGGCTCGAAAAGGTGTTCGCAGCAGAAGCGATTTGGGCTATGCCGATGCCGCTTTTCCCACCCGGAGTCGAGGCTCCAGCCGGTTTGAGCCACGTTTGCACCGGCTAAAGCCTCGACTCCGTCCCCGGATTGGGATTTGCTGCGAAATCCGTAACTGCCTACCCTTTACCAGGCCTGGTGCTGGCAGGGCCGGTGTGCCGGCCCCTCACCCCACCCCCCTGGCCCCCGCCCCTCTCCCGCCCGGCGGAGGGTGCTTAAAAAGGGCAGAGAGGACACAGCGGTCATGGTATAATTGGGCTATCCTTT
>DAOTYW010000206.1:0-4750 GCA_034434755.1 Anaerolineae bacterium
AACCTCTACGTGGTCCTGGAAGTGGAAGCGCACCCCTTCTTCCGCCGGCGCGGCGACGACCTGATCGTCGAGCTGCGCATCAACGTCGCCCAGGCGGCGCTGGGCGCCCAGGTCGCCGTGCCAACCCTGGAACAGCAGGAGCAGTTCGACATCCCACCCGGCACCCAGGCCGGCACCATCTTCCGCCTGCGCGGGCGAGGCGTGCCGCACCTGAAACGCAGCGGGCGGGGCGACCTGCTGATCCTCACGCGGGTCGAAGTGCCGTCCCGGCTGACCCGCGAACAGAAGGAACTGTTCCGCCAGCTCGCCGCGACGATGGACGGCGAGTCGGTGGTGGAGATCAAGGAACCCACCTTCCTGGAGCGCGTCCGCGAGGCGTTGGGGCTGTAGCGTGTTGCGTGGTGCGTGTGGCGTAGTGCGTGCTGAGCAGTTACCATTGCCCCATGGATTGGCTTGAGGTCAGTGTCACCGTCAGCGGGGAGGCGGCCGAGGCAGTGGCCGAGGCGCTGGCCCGCTACGCCCTGCACGGGGTGGCGATCGAGGCCGGACCGGAGGGGATCGGCCCCGGCCCGGTGACTGTCCGTGCCTACCTGCCCGCCGATGAGGCGCTCGCCCGGAACCGCCGCCGTGTCGAGGAAGCGCTGTGGCACCTGGGCCAGCTCCTGCCCATCCCCGAACCATCCTTCCGCCCTGTTGCCGACAGCGATTGGGCCGAAGCCTGGAAGCAACACCTGCGCGTCCTGACCATCGGCCGGCGTATCGTCATCCGCCCCTCCTGGCTGGCCCACACCCCGCAACCCCGCCAGGTGGTGATCGAGCTCGATCCGGGAATGGCCTTCGGCACCGGTTCGCACCCGACCACGCAGATGTGCCTGCTGGCGCTGGAAGAGCACATCCGCCCGGGCATGCGGTTGCTCGACCTGGGCTGCGGTTCGGGCATCCTGGCCATCGCCGGGGCCAGGCTGGGCGGCAGGTCGGCGCTGGCGGTGGACAACGACCCGCAGGCGGTGGCGGCAGCGCAGGAGAACGTCCGCCGCAACGGGGTGAGCGACCAGGTCCAGGTCATCGCCGGGTCGCTGGAGCAGGTCAGCGGGGTGTACGACCTGGTGCTGGTCAATATCCTGGCCCCGGTCATCGTCGAGATGGCCGGGCGGGGACTGGCGGAGCGGTTGGCCCCTGGCGGGGTGCTGATCGTCGCCGGCCTGCTGGCCGAACAGGAGCGCGAGGTCACCGACGCGCTCGGGCGGGCGGGGTTGTCCATCGTTGGGCGGCGGCAGATTGATGATTGGGTGGAGTTAGAGGCCATCCACGCGTAGGGGCGCAGCGTGGCTGCGCCCCTACGGTTTCTGAAGGGGAGACTACTCGCCCGGGGCGGCCTCGGCCAGGAAGGCGTTGCACTCCTCCACCGCCTGGTTCAGCCGCGTCTGCGGGTCCTCGCCAGCAGCGACGGCGGTCATCATTTCGTTGATCGAGTCGCGGCACTCGTCGTAGCCGGCCACGCCCGGCTCGATCGCCAGGTCATAGCCCAGGAAGCTGAAGGCGTTCTGGTACTGCGGATCCTGGGCCATGTAGTCCGTCATCAGTTCCGCTGCCGAAGCACGCACCGGGAAGTAACCGGAGGCGCTGGCCCAGCGGGCCTGCTGCGCCGGCTCGGAGAACCAGCGGATGAACAGCCAGGAGGCCAACTGCGCCTCGGGCGTGGTGCGGAAGATAGACACACTGGCGCCGTAGATGTTCGCCCGCGGCGTTTCCAGGGTGGTCGGCAGGGGCGCGACGTCCCACTCGAAGCCGGCGCCCTCGGCCACCGCCTGACGGTAGTAGGGCAGGCCGGAGGTCGAGCTGATCGTGAACAGCACCTTGCCCGCCCCGAAGTCCGCCTGGTCGCCGTAGTTCTCCGTCTCCAGGATCGCGCAGCCCTCGTCGAACAACTGGCGGATGAACTGGAGGGAGGCCAGCCCGGCCTCGTCGCCGAAGGTGTAGTGAGTGGCATCCTCGCTCAGCATCGTCCCGCCGCGGTTGAAGACGAAGTCGGCGAAGGTAGAGGTGTCAATGGAGAACTCGTAGCCGTAGAGGCCGGCGGCAGGGTCGGAGGCGGCGCAGGCCATGTCGTGAAACTCCTCCCAGGTGCGCGGCGGGTGGTCGTAGCCCAGTTCGCTCAACCAGTCCACGTTGTAGAAGAGCACCTCCATCGAGCGGTTGGGCGGGAAGCCGTAGCGGCCGGAGAACTGGGGCAGGTAGTCGCCCTGCATCACGAAGGGGAAGAAGTCGGCCATCTCCTCCTCGCTGAAGCCCCACTTCTCGCTCTCGATGTAAGGGGTCAGTTCGACCAGCGCGCCCTGGCTGGCGTAGGTAGCCGCCTGGTTCTGGTAGGCGACGGAGATGTTCGGCACCTCACCGGAGGGAATGCCGGCGACGATACGGTCGTAGATCTCGCTGTAGGTGCCGGCGTACTCGCCCTGGACAGTGATGCCCCACTCGTTGGTCGAGTTGAAGTCGTCAATCATCGCCTGATAGACTTCCTCGCGGCTACCAGAGTGCTGGTACCACACCGTGATCGTCTGCCCACTAGGGTCCAGGTTTTCCAGGTCGCCGTAGATGGCCTCGTCATATTCCGGACCCCCGCAGCCGGTCAGCAGCAGCCCCGCCACCAACGCGACAGTCCATGCGACAAACAGAAAGCGCTTCATGTTTCCTTACTCCTCCAAGGAATGAGATACTGCGATCGGATCGGACCCTTCGAACGCGACTGATCTTCCCCGCATCACCTCCTTTGGGACTCGAGCCCGGCTATCCCTTCAAGCCCGTCGTCGCGATCCCCTCGGTGAATTGCTTCTGGGCGATGAAGTAGAGGATCAGGATGGGGATGATCGTGATCGCTGCCCCGGCCATCATCAATTGTACTTCGGCCCCGGCTTCCGAGGTGAACTTGCTCAGACCGACAGTGATCGGCCGCCAGGTCTCGTCGGAGGTGACGATGAGCGGCCAGAGGAAGGCGTTCCAGCTCCAGATGCCATTGAGGACGATGACCGACATGAGCGGCGCTTTCGACAGGGGCAGCACCACCTGCAGGAGAAAGCGCAGGTGTCCGCAGCCGTCAATGCGCGCCGCGTCGTACAGGTCGCCGGGAATCTGGGCAAAGAACTGGCGCAGCAGGAAAATGCTGAAGGTCGAGGCAAAGAAGGGGATCGTCTGCACCGTCCAGTTGTTCAGCCAGGCGTCGTGGATGTGCAACACGCGCTCGAAGAAGCGGTCGAGCTGGATGACGATGGCGTAGTTGGGGATGAGCGTGACCACCTCCGGCAGCATCAGCGTCGCCAGGAAGACGGTGAACAGGAAGTGGCGGCCGGGAAAATCCATCCGCGCGAAGGCGTAGGCGGCCAGGACGGAACAGAAGAGGATGCCGGCCAGGGAGATGAGCGTCAGGCGGATGCTGTTCCAGGTGTAGCGGGCGAAGCTGGCCTCGAACCAGGCCGTGATGTAGTTATAGATCAGCATCACCGCGGGCCGCCAGCTCTGGCGGATGACAAAGTGGTGCGGGTCGTTATCCAGCACGGCGAGCTGGGGACCCCATCGTCGCAGGTCGGGCGCGGCGATGGCATAGGCGCCATGCCAGGTATCGCCCAGGTGCGCGCGGGTCGTCTCCTGGCGGATCACCCGTCCGCCGACGGAGTAGTAGAACGTATCGTACCCCTCCACGGCCGGGTCGGTATCGGCGGCCAGCACCAGCACCTCCAGGGGCAGGGTGACGTCGCTGCGGGCCAGTTGCTCCGCCACCGGCGCGCTGACCTGGCGGATCGCGAACTGGCCCTCCATCAGCGGCAGGGCCGAGCGTGGCGCGCCGCTCCACGTCCCTTCCTCGATTGGCCGCAGGGTAATCACGACTTCCTCGCTGGCGGGCAGGTCTGTGTACGGCGCGGCGGTCAGCGCCTTCGGCCAGAGGACGCGCAGGGAAAACTCCCCGTATGTCTTCAGCGAAGTCAGCAGCATCCAGATGAACGGGATCACAGCGACGATGGCTCCGACGGTGAGGACCACCATCATCAGCAGCCGCGCCGGGTGCCAGCGGAAGCGTCGGCGGGAGGGCCGCTCACGCATAGTGCACCCTCCCCTCGGCGACGCGGTTCTGCACCCAGGTCAGGAGCAGGATGATGCCGAGCAGGATGAAGGCAGCGGCGCTGGCCAGCCCCCAGCGGTTCCCCTGCTGGAACTGCTTGAAGATGAAAATCGCCGCCGTCGTCGTCGTGTCCTGCGGCCCGCCCAGGCCGACCATCTGGGTCATGACGTAGATGTGGTTGATGGCCTTGAACGTGCCGATGATGCCCATCAGAACGAGGAAGTAGGTGGTCGGGCTGACCAGCGGCAAGGTGATGTAGCGCAGCAGTTGCCAACGCCCGGCCCCGTCTATGCGCGCCGCCTCGTACAGCTCGTGCGGGATCGCCCCCAGCCCGGCCAGGTAGATGACGGTGTTGTAGCCAGTGAAGACCCACACATTGTAGATGCAGACGGCGACCATGGCCAGGCTGGGGCCGGCCAACACGGGCGAGTTGGCCACCCACGCGGGCAGAGGGATGCCCAGCCACTGCGCCGCCACCAGTGTGATGCCCTGTGGTTCGAAGACCCACTGGGGAAGCTGCGCTGGCGAGACGCCCAGGGCAAGCAGGAGCGTATTGATCAGCCCCTGCCGCGGCTCGAACACCGTTGCCCGCCACAGCGCCGCCGTGGCGACGGTGGGCGTGATGTAGGGCAGGAA
>DAOTYW010000207.1:0-6673 GCA_034434755.1 Anaerolineae bacterium
ACCTGAAACACTCTGAAACCTGAAACAACCCGCCCCCCTCTCACCCAGCCTCTTCCGCCTGGATGTGCACCCGCACCTGGCCCTCGACGTCGCGGGTCAGGCGCACGGCGACGGAATGCTCGCCTATGTCGCGCAGGGGCTCGCAGAGGATCTTCCGCCGGTCAATCTCGACGCCCAATTCCTTTCCCAGCGCCTCGGCCAGGTCGGACGGGGTGATCGAGCCGTACAGGCGGCCCGTGGGCCCGGCCTTGGCCCGGAAGGTGAGCGTCAGTGCGGCCATCTTCTCGGCCAGTTCGGCGGCCCGCCCGGCCAGACGCGCCTCGCGCTCCTCATGCGCTTTCTGTTCGGCCAGGGCGGCTTTCAGCGTGCTGGCGTCGGCGGCCATGGCCAGCCCACGTGGGATCAGGTAATTGCGGGCGTAGCCGCTGGCGACCTCTTTCACCGCGCCGGCAGCGCCCAGACCGGGGACGTCCTGTTTCAGAATGACCTTCATGGGATGCGCTTGCCTCCTCGTCAGGATCGTGGCGGTATCATACACCAGAAACAGCGAAAACTCAAATGGCCGTCCCCTCGGCGGTGAACTCGCGGGCGCCGGTGTCCACGAACCCCACCGACTCGGCCAGGCGGAGCGAGGCCTCGTTTCCTTCGGCGACGACATAGAGGGGTTGAACACCGGAGCGGATCACCCAGGCGACGCAGGAATCCACCACCGCCTTGCCCCAGCCCCGACCGCGGGCTTCCGGCGCGGTCCACACGTAGACCTCGGCGAAGTGCGGCGAACGCCAGTTGATCCCCGATTCGGCCATCACCTGGTCGTGGGAGCGGATGACGAAGCGCAGGGAGTCGTCGGCGGTGCGGAGGGGCGTGACCAGGACATTGATGGCGGGGGTGTAGCGGGCCAGGTTGAGCCGATAGATGCGGTTGGTTTCAGCCCGTTCGATCTCCAGCGCATCCTCGACCACCGGACGCAGTTCGGGTGTCGTGGTCAGGTAGTAGGGCCGGCCGAGGGTCAAGCCGCGCTGCAGCAGCGCGGCCGCCGCGTCGAGCCGACGGCTGCGCAGCACGGCCCACAGCCGGAACAGGTCGCGCCCGGTCTGGCAGACGGCCAGGAAACCCTGCACCTGCCCGCCCGCTTCCTCGACGAAGAGCCTCGTCCGTGCGGGGTCGTGATGGAGGGCATAATAGGCCGCCATCGCGTCGCGCGGGGCGGTCAGGTCGAGCAAGAGGCGCGCTCGCTGACGGAGCACGATCAGGTCATCGGGCATGGTGGCAGTCCTCCCGTTCAGCTCAACTGGCGCGCGCTCGCCGGCGGGCCGACGGCCACCGTCTCCGGACGAATACGGCGCCGACGACGAGCGCCATGCCGATCGAAACGACCCGCACCGGCAGGTCCTGGAAGTTCGTGCCGATCAGGTTGGCGTGAGCGGTGGACAGGAAGAAGGCCAGGTAGTTGAGAAAGTGGAGCAGTTTCCAGCTCTTGCCGATCGGCTGGCGCAGCACGGCGGCCAGTGTGGCCGCGGCGATCAGGTACCAGGCCGGTCGCCCTCCCAGGGTGAGGAATACGCGCAGGGAATCGAAGCGGGGCAGGAAAACGAGCGGTGTCCCGCTGCTCAACGCTACCGCTAACGGGTGCAGCGTGATCAGCGCCAGTCCGGTGATGGACAGACCGTGGTGGACCTTGATGAAGGGCCGACCGAAGAAACGCACCAACTGCGGCAGAGAGGCCGAGGAGAGGATCGAGAGAAAGACGAACTGATAGCCCAGCAGGGCCAGGCCGCGTATCACCCAGTGGATCGGCTGGCCTGTTGGGTGGGTCCATTCGAGGACGGCGGTCAGGCCCAGCGCAAGCAGGCCGACCGCGATCAGGACGTGGGTATTTCGTGCTTTCTTGCGCATCGTTTTCACCATCTGTGCAATCCGCGTTCAGTTTCCCTGCCTACCCTCTGCCAGGCCTGAGGCTGGTGTGGCCGATGTGCTGGCCCCTCCCCCCACCCCGTGGGCTGCCAATTGCCCCCAACCCTGCGGGAGGGTGAGCAGTTACGCCGAATGGTAGCTGTTCTCGACGATGGCGCAGGAATGGTTCCTCCGCCTGCAAGCTGCCATAGCAGACCTGTGCGGCGGCCTTGCAGCCGCCCTGGCACTCGTCCCGCCGCGCGCAGGGAAGGCAGAAATCCGGCACGGCGGCGACGAAGTCGGCCAGGCGGGCCGGGGCGATGATCTCGGTGAACGGTTTCTCCCAGGCATTGCCCAGCACCGTCGGCGTGTGGTTGCACGGGCGGACGTTGCCGGCGGTGTCGAGCGTGTAGTAGGCGCGCTCGGAGCCGGCGGCGCAGAAGCCGTAGCCCAGGTGCGGGGTGGCGGCCATATCCATCAGGCAGGGCTGGAGGGGGATGGAGCAGGAGATCGGCAGGTGGAACTCCTGGCTGGCCGCCTCGGCCACGGCCAGTGCCCCGCGCATCTCCTCGACGGTCGGCAGCAGCTCCTCGATCCGCCCCGCCCCCCGTCCGCCGGGGTTGAAGCGGTTGAGCATCACCCCGCGCACGCCGAAGGCGAAGGCCAGCTTGAGCGTGAGGTAGAGGTCGGCGATGTTGCGCCGCGTGGCGACGAAGACGGCTACCGCCTGGCCGCGGTGGGCGCGGATGTGCGCCAGTGCCGCCAGCACCGCGTCGAACGCGCCGGCGCACCCGCTGAGCGCGTCGTGCGTCTGGCGGCGGTAGCTGAGCAGCGGCAGCTCGAACAGCGTCACCCCACCGCGGATCAGTTCGGCGGTGCGCTCCTCGGTCAGCCGGTGGCCGTTGCTGACCAGGTTGACGCGCACGTCTCGCCCGGCCAGGAAACGGACAATGTCGGGCAGGTCGGGGCGCAGCAGCGGCTCGCCGCCGGTGAGGGTGACGTGGGCACAATCCACCTGCTCCAGGACGTGGGCCATCAGCGGGCGCAGGTCGCCATCCTCTGGCAGCGTCTCGCCGCGCCAGTCGGGATGGTTCCAGAAGTTATAGCAGTGCAGACAGGCGTGGTCGCAGGCGCGAGTGACCTCGAAGATCAGCGTCGGCAGGCGCGGGCGGGTCATCGGGCGGCTACCTCTGCCCCAGCAGCAGTTCCACCAGGATGCGCGCCGCCTCGAGCGACTCTGGCGGGATGTCCAGGTCGAGCTCGGCCAGCGAAGGGTAGTCCGTGCTGTTGCCAGCGGCCTGGACGATCGCCGCCACGAGCGCCTGCTGCTCAGCATCGGGCATGGTCAGGAAGGCGATGTCCCGTTCGATGGAGGCGCGGGCCTGGGCCACCGTCGCCGGGTCGAGGTCGCTCTGGGCAGCCATCGCCTCCAGCGCCTCGGCCTGCCGGGCCAGGTCCACGTTGCTCTCCGTCACATAATCGGGCCAGGGCGCCGGCAGGTAGCAGGTGAGGGGGGCGTTGGCCCGCCAGGTGTGATAGGCCGCGCCCTCGAAGGCGAGCTGCATCTCGTCGGCGACGGCAGGATCGAGCTCGCCGGTCTGCACCAGTTCGTCCAACGCGGCACGATGCCCGGCGACGAGCCGGGCCCGCGTCGCTTCACCGCGCTCCGGGTCGGATGCGTCACGGGCCAGCCGATCCAGGTCGGTCCACGGCTGGCGCAGCCGGCCCCAGGCGCCTTCTCCGGTCGGTGTGGGCATCGCCGGCGTGTAGCAGGTGGCTGCCGGATAGCAGCGCGCCGCCAGCAGCGAGGCCAACGCCGCGCCCACGCTGCGGATGAAGTCACGACGGTCCATTTTCCTTCCTCCCCCTCCTTCAAAAGCAGTGGTCAGAAGTATTGCGTGGTGCGTGGGGCGTGGTGCGTAGACTGCGTGGTGTCAAGACAGGTTGCGCACGTTGGGGAAGCGCAGGGCGACGAAGAGGCCATAGGCCAGGCAGATCGCCGCCCCGATGCCGACGGCCAGCGGCGCGCCCAGCCAGTCGCCCATCAGCCCGGCCTGCATGCCGCCCAGGCGCATCATCCCCTGGAACGTGAGTGAATAGAAGCTCATCACCCGTCCGCGCAGCTCGTCGGGCACGGTGATCTGGATGAGCGTATTGACCAGCGCATTCTGGGCGACGAAGCTGAGGCCGATGCCGACCAGCAGGAACGCGACGACGACGAACGAGCGCGAGAGGGCCACGCCCAGCAGCAGGGTCGGGAAGAGCAGGTTGCCCAGCGTCAGCCAGCGGCCGCGCCGCGCCCGTTCGGGCAGGGAGGCGACGAAGAGCGCTCCCATCACCGCGCCGCTGCCGGTGGCGGCCATCAGCAGGCCGTAGGCCAGCGCGCCCGGCGAGCGACAGTTGAACAGCGCTGGCTGTCCGTTGCTGCAGAAGAAGCCCACGACCGGTTGGGCACTCTCGCCGAGCACCTCCGAGGCGAAGACCGGCAGCAGCGTCGAGTAAGGCATCGAGAGGAAGGCGGAGACGGCGACCAGGCTCATCAGCACCAACACCACCTGCTGGCGGGTCACGTAGCGGATGGCTTCCAGGACGTGCCCGGCGAGCGCCTTCCGACGCGGGCGGGGCGGTTCGGGCGGCAGGCGCATCAGCAGCAGGCCGACGATCACGGCGATGAAGGACACGCCGTTGAGGAAGAACGCCATCCCCTCGCCGGTCGCCGCCACCAGCATCCCTGCCAGCGCCGGCCCGACCGCCCGCGCCAGGTTGAAGATCGTCGAGTTCAGGCCGATGGCGTTGGTCAGGTCCTCCTTGCCCTCGACCATCTCGACGATGAACGCCTGGCGGGCCGGCAGGTCCACTGCCTGGGCAGCCGCCAGCAGCACGGCCAGCGCGAGGACGTGCCACACCTGCACCACGTCCGTCCACACCAGGGCGGCCAGGATGAAGGCCAGGATCATCATGGCGGCTTGAGCGATGGCGATGATCGAGCGTTTGGGAAAGCGGTCGGCCAGCGAGCCGCCCCACAGCGAGAGTGGGATCACCGGCAGCAGGCCCGCCAAGCTGATCGTGCCCAGCATCGTCGCCGAGCCGGTGAGGCGATAGACCAGCCACTGCTGGGCGATGGTCTGCATCCAGGTGCCGATGAGCGAGATCATCTGGCCGAAGAAGAAGAGGCGGTAGTTGCGGTGGCGTAGGGCGCGGAAGGTGGAGGGGAGACGGGCGCTTCTGCGCTCGCTGCCGAGGGTCATCGGGTGATCGCTCATTTCCGTGGCTTCTGCTTTTGGCGCGACATCTCACGATCAGTTCTATCCCCAACACGCCGGATCGGCAAAGATCGGTCCGCACGCGGCTCGCTATCGGAATCCGCTGAGGCCGCTGTGCGGAGCGAGCGCAGCGAGCGAAGCGGTCGGCCGGAAGGGCAGGTCAGGCTGCCAACCCATTGCTTTCTACCTGTGGATACATCTGGTCAACCTGCGCCTGGATGACCATCGTTTGGGCAATGGCCGCGGCGATGTGGATGTAGCGCACCGGGTCATCCAGGCGGCGACCTTTGCGGTCTTTCAGGTATTTTTCCAGCACCTGGTAGCCGCCGATCTGGTATTCCCACATCTGCGGCGTGATGCCTTCGAAGTATTTATCGGCATTGATGTGCACCCGCCCGGTCGTCGGGTCGTAGCGCACTTTCTCGACGGTGTCGCTGCCCTGGCCCTGGTATTTGACACCCCCCTTACCCCCCGCCAGCGGGGGGAAGGGACGAAGCAGGTGCAGGTCGATCAGTTGCTGGCCCAGGGCGGCCATCTGGCGGAAGAGTTCGCCATCGGCGGTGAAGGGCAGGCGCGGGAAGTCGGTGCGCAGTTCCTGGGCGTATTGCCGGCGGTAGGTCGGGCTGTAGAGGACGGCGTAGAGGTAGGCCAGCACCTCTTCTGGCGCGGGGGTGAAGCCATAGGCGGCGCTCAGCTTGGGCAGCAGCCATTCGGCCAGGTTGGGCTTCCGCTCCTGGTGGAACATGTCCGGCGTTTCGGTGGAGGGGTAGAGGTAGAGAGGGAAGTAGTAGTTAATGTCAAAGGCTGCGACTGTTTTATGTCCCCCGATTACATTACTCACCATTGCACCAAATTCGTCTTTGTGTTGTTTCGGAGTTATCAGAGCCAGGTTTTCCCCGGCCAGCATGTGGCGCATGACTTCGGAGCGGGGCATACAATGAAAACCACGCGAGCGGCCGGTATAGTAGGTGTAGCGCACATCGAACGGGCGGTAAAGGATAGGCACAATTTTCTCGCGGTGGGGGCCGCCATCGTGTTTTACATCTTGCTGCGCCAGGCGCACTTGCCAATCACGGACATCTTTGCCCAGTTGGAAGGCTTCGCGCGCCAATTCTTCGTTCAACTGACTGAATGTCAGAACGGTCGTCCACATCTCGTCGGGCGTCCAGCGGATGGTCAAGTTATCCCGCGCCGTAACGATGCCGACGCTGTTCACAGGGAAAATCTCAGTCACTGACGGCCAGGACTGGTAGGCTTGCAGGTTTTGCGTCTGGCGCGGGGTGAAGAAGTAGAAGGGAGAGGCGGGGGCGAGGGGCTGGTAGCCGGCGGTGCGCAGATCGTGCGATTCCAGCCAGGCGTATTTGTCGGCGCGCTTGCCGTAGAGGTCGGCGTGATAGACCCCACCCCCCAGCCCCCTCCCCGCAAGCGGGGAGGGGGAGTTTCCCTCCCCCGCAAGCGGGGAGGGGGAGTTTCCCTCCCCCGCAAGCGGGGAGGGGGAGTTTCCCTACCCCGCAAGC
>DAOTYW010000208.1:0-5511 GCA_034434755.1 Anaerolineae bacterium
TTCACGTTTCACGCTTCACGTTTCACGTTTCACGCTTCACGTTTCACGCTTCACGCTTCACGGAACACGCACCGCGCAACACGCCTCGTACCGAGCCCGCAGTTCCGCGTTACGGGCGGAGGTGTCTTGGACAGCAGCGGCGGCGCTCGGGTCGCCCCCGGCGTACCGCTCCAGCGCCGTTGCCAGGTCGCCCAACAGCCAGGACAGTTCCGCTCCCCCCTCGACGGTCGCCGCTTGCCCGGCCAGGTCGCGCACCTGCGCGGCGGCGTCGGCGGCCCGCGCCGGTCGCTCGTCCCCTTCGACCAGGGCCAGCGAGCCGGTCAGCGCGGCGGCGTCGGCGGAGAGGGTGTGCAAAGTAGTGCAGGTTTCGGGGGACAGAGTCCCAGGTTTCAGGTTCCAGGTTTCAGGTTGCACATGCCAGGTTACAGACTGCAAAGAACCTGAAACCTGGAACCTTGAAACCTGAAACCATCCGGCTACCACCAACGTCACCACCCAGGGCGCCAGGCGGAACAGCCAGCGGTTCATTCGGCCACCACCACCAGGAACCAGGCCGCCTCGCGAGGGACGGCGGGGATCGCCTCGCCCGCCTCGCGCAGCCACTTCTCTGCCAGGTAGCGCCACACCTGCCCGGCCTCCACTGGCGAAGGGAGCTTCAACGGCCGCACCTTCCGCCTGAGCAGCCCGACCTCATGCAACGCCTTCACGTCGGTGGTGAAGACGTAGCGCGCGCCCTCGATGCCGGTCACGGTGAAGTACGGGGCCGGTTTGCCGGAGACACGCGGCGGCACCTGCGGGTCGAGCTGGACGGCCCGACCGAGCGCGTCGGCTCCCGCCTGGCTGGCCACGCGCAGCCAATCGTTCTGCGCTACCAGCAACGCCTCGACCTCGCGGCGGCGCCCCTCCAGGCGGCTGGCCTCCGACTCGGCGATCATGCGCTGCTTGACCTGCAAATCACGCCCGGTGTAGTGGACGAAGCGGACCACGACCCAGGTGACGAAGGCCAGCGCCGCCAGCAGCGCCAGCCCGCTGGCCCACGGCCCCCAGGGGGGCAGCGAGCGCAGCCACCCAGCGAGGCCGCCCGTCTCGCCGGACGTGTGCCAGCCCTCGGACTCGCCCACGGATACGCTCTCGCTGTAGCCCACCGTGCCCTCTGGCGTCCCTCCGCCAGGCGTGGCCGTGGCGGCCGCGGTCGGCGGGACGATTCCCTCGACCGTGGCCGTGACGAAGGGAAGCGTGGGCGACGGCAAGGCTGCGTCCCGCGTCGCTGTTGGCGCGCCAGCAGTTCCCGTGGCGGTCGGTCCGGGCGTCGCCCCCGGCGATGCCCCTCCCCTGCTTCCCTCGGTCGGCCTTGGCCAAGGCGTGTTTGTCGGCGGCGGCAGAGGCGTAGAGGTCGGCGGCGGCAGCGGCGTCGGCGTCGGCGGCGCAGGCGGTTTCTCCGTCGCCGTGGGTGGGATGGTCGGCTGCGGCGTCGGCGGGGGCGGCAGCGGCGTAGAGGTCGGCGGCTCCCCCGTCGGCGTCGGCGGGGGCGGCGGCTTCTCCGTCGGCGTCGGCTCCTGGGCCAGCACCGCCGCCGCGCCGGGCAGAGATCGGGCCAGGACCGCGCTCCAGAACACAAGCTGGATCACCGCGAACAGTATCAGTGTTACGGTGTGTCTGTGTCTCATCTCTCGAATGCGACCAGGTAGACGACGGGAATGCCCGTCATCGTCAGAGCCATCAGGAGCAGGGCCCACGGACCACGCACCACGCTTCACGCTTCACGTTTCACGCTTCACGTTTCACGCTTCACCCTCACCGTATACTCCGTCCCCGGCCCGTAGACCGACCAGTCGTAGCCGCGCACCAGGACGCAGTATGCCCCGTCCGCCGGAGCGGTCCACTCGATGCGCGAGGACGGGTCGCCGGGGGCCCGATCGTCGTTGAAGGCCAGCAGCGTTGTGCAGTCGGGCGCGTAGAGTGCCAGCACCGTGTCGGCCAGCGGCCCCAGGTACAGCGTCTCCAGGGTGTAGCTCGCGCCCGCCTCGGCGGTGAACTGATACCAGTCGTTGTCGTTGATGTGGTCAAAGTCCTCGCGGTACAGCGCGCCGATGTTGATGGCCAGGCCGGGGCAGGCGTCCGGCGCATCGTCCACCAGATGGACCGTCGTGCGCCGGATCAGCGGCGCGTAGACGGTATGGAATGTCGCTACGCTGTCAATCGCGTCCGCCCAACCGAGCCGATCACCCTCAGCCTGGATAGCCGCCAGGCCCCACGCCCCGCCGGTGTGGGGCGTGTAGACGGTCAGCGTGACCACCTCGGACGAGAACGGCGGCAGCGTCGGGTCGGCGCTCGTCGCGCACCCGACCAGCCCTTCCGTGAAGGCGCAGGTCAGGGAAAAGGTCTGCGTGATATTGGCTCCGTTGGTCAGCGTGTGCGTGAACACGGCGGCCGCACCGGGGGCGACGGTCTGCGTGTAGCCAGGGGAAAGGGCGACGCTCCCGCTCAGGGCGGCCGTCGTCTGGTCGTCCACCGCTGCCCATCCGGACGGATCGGTCCGCGAGACGGCGCGGACCGTCGTTGTCTCCAACGTGTCGCCGATGGTCCCTGCCGGCACAGTCACTGTTACCCACACCGTCGTCGCCCTGCCGCGCTCCAGCCAGACCGCCGGCGGCGACACCTGCGCCGGCCAGCCACGCTCCCCCTGCGCGGTCAGGTCGAACGTGTCCGGCCCGTTGCCGTTGTTGGTCAGCGTGTGGCTGTAGACGGTGGATTGTCCCGGCAGGACCACCGCCGCCCGGTCGGGGGACAGGGCCACGTCGGGCGCGTAGAGCACCGTCGTCGTGTCCCGCGCCAGCCCCTCTCCCAGCAGGTTGCCGTCGGCGAACAGCACGGCCAGGTCCACCGTCCCGCTGACCGTCCCCGCCGGCACCGAGAGCGTGAGCGTCACGGTCGTCTGGCCGAACGGCGGCAATGTTGGAACGCCCGGAAAGGCGATATACCAGCCGTGTGACGATTGCGGCATGAGGGTGAAAGTCTGGGTGTAGTTGACCCCGTTGACCAGCGTGTGCGTGTAGACCGCATCCTGGCCGGGGCGGGCCAGGCCCTGGCGGTCGGGGAACAGCGTCACCAACCCGCCGAGGGCCACGGTCGTCGTCTCGCGCACCGAGGCGCTCAGCGGCCGGCTGCGCGAGGCGGCGGTCACCTGCCCCACCTGCACCGTCCCGCTGATCGCCTGGGGGGGCACGGCCACCCGCACCCGCACCAGCGCCGCGCTCCAGCGGCCCACCGTCAGCGGTGTGGGCGTCAGCAGCGTCCCCCAGGCCGAGGACAGGGTGAGGTCATAGGTGTCGGTATAGTTGCCGCTGTTGAACAGCGTGTGGGTATAGGTGACCGCCTGGCCGGGCAAGACGAGCGCGGTGCGGTCGGGGATGAGCGTCATCGCCCAGGACAGGTACTCGTCCGCCCCCAGGTCGGGTGCGTCCCCGGCCCAGCGCGGTTCGCCGTCCATATCGCTCGCCAGGCCGGTGTCCATTCCCTGATCGATGGCCGCGCTATCGGCCTGGATGTGGAAATCGAAGACGGGCGAGAGGGGGGCCACGAACGACGGCGTACCGGTGACGTCACCGCTGTGGACGACGCCATAGGTGGCATCTGTACCGTTGCCCCACCAGAGGGTATGCGCCAGGGTGACCTGCCCGGCGACCCTCTCGACGCCGACCGTGTGGCTGGCCACGATGCTATTGGTCAGGGCGACCGTGCTGCCGAGGCTGTAGATGCCGGGGCTGCTGTTGGCGGCGATGGTCGTGTGCAGGAGGCGGGCGCTGGTGGCCTCACCGCCGAAGCGCAGCCCGCCGCCCTCGACAGGGGCTGTGTTGTAGACAATGATGTTATTCGTCCACAGGCTGCTGCCGCCCAACTGGAACGCCCCGCCGCCGGCGCTGCCGGCCTGATTGCCGCCGATGCGGTTACCGTCCAGCAGTGGCAGGCCGGCGACGATGATCAAACCGCCGCCAAAAGTGCTCGCCTGGTTTTGCCAGATGGCATTGCCGTGCAGGGTCGCGTCGCCGCTCAGATAGACCCCGCCGCCCCAACTGTCCGCCTGGTTGTTCTCCACCAGGTTGCCTTCCAGGCGCGCGGGGCCGTTGACGTAGACGCCCCCGCCCCACGTGGCCCTGTTGCTCTGAATATGGCTGTTGCGCAGCGTAGCCGGCGCGCTGACCAGTGCCACCCCACCGCCGAAGCGGGTGTCGCCGGTCAGGCTGTTGTTGGAGACGACGCAGCCGCTGATCACCGCCGAGGCGCCATAGACGTAGAGGCCCGCGCCGGTGTCGCCGCTGACCTCCCCACCCAGCCTGTGCGCGTTGCCATTGGTGACGACGAAGTTCTCGATGGTCGGGCTGACGTTACCGGTAACGTAGAAGCCGCGTCCCTGACCGCCGGGGTCGAGCACCGACTGCGGCGTATCTTCGCCACCGGGCTGCCAGCGGTAGCCGCCGCGCAGGGTGATGGTTTGACTGATGTAGACCACCTGGGTGACCACGCCGGTCGTGATTACATCGTTACGCGGGCGGGCATGCAGGTCGGTGTAGACCCCCTCGCCGACGCGCACCGTGTCGCCGGGCTGGGCCAGGTCAACGGCGGCCTGGATGGTGGTCAGGCAGGCCTGACAGCCCCCACCGCAGACGCCGTAGGGGTCCACGCAGAGGACGATGGGAATATCCGGACGGACCTTCGCTCCTTCGGCGAAGGCTGGTGGCCCACTCAGCGTCCACAGAAGGGCCAATAGGATAGAGAGGGACAAGAGCAGGCTGTCGATTAGGGATCGCCGCGTTGTCGTCATCGTTGTTCCTCCCCGTTGACAGAGCGCGATGGAAAGCAAAAGGCCGCATCCCCAGGTGGTTGGGTTCCGGCCCACGTTGCGCAGCAGCGACAAAAAAGCCGGAAGGCGAGCCCGTGCGCTCCAGGTAACCTTCCGGCCAACGTCTCAGTTGAGATATATTATATCCAGGATGTGAGCACTGTCAAGAGGGAATTTCTCTGGTGATTACCCACATGTGCCAAGGGACTTGAAAGCTTCCGCCCAACGTGGTGTGCTTGAAGGTGCAAACTCACATGCCGGAGAAACGATTGCGGGAGGTAGGGAAGTTGGCCGTGCATGGGATCGTCGCCGGACAATCGCCCTTGGTGACTCAAATAGCGCGTGGCGTGGTGCGAGAAGACGCGACCATTCTTCCCATGTATCCGCTTACCCTACTGCCCCGCGCTTTGACACCTCCTGATCGGGGCATGCTGTCAACGGATTCTGGGCACGGATTGAACGGACAGAACCACTCGCGACCCGCCGATCCGTTCAATCCGTTCCCAGAATCCGTTGACAGATCCTCTCTTCAGCATACGTGGAATCGCTGGATGACCTGACGGCAACCGCATCGTGCACAACTTAAGGCCCGGCTTGCCCCGGAAATCGCCGCTTTGCGGCTTCCGCCCGCCGCTAAACCGGCGGGCTCATAGCTGAAGCCCCCTTCGGGG
>DAOTYW010000209.1:0-14454 GCA_034434755.1 Anaerolineae bacterium
CCCCCTCTCTCGCTCGGCGGGAGAGGGGGAGGGGGGGAGGGCCCCCGCCGACAGCGCCGGGAGAAACAGGCTCAACAGCACCAGGATCGCCAAGACACGGTTTGCTTTGCACATCGTAATCTCCTTTCTTCTGACCGCAGAGTACAGGACGGTCGCTCACGCATCACACCTCACGTTTCATGTTCACCATCTCTCCTCTTCCTGCTTCAACTTGGCGCGTAAGAACGCGACCAATTCCTCCAGGCTACCGAAACCGCGCCGCGCACCGTCGCGCATGTCTTCCAGACTGAACCGCCACACGGCCGGACCGGCAGGCGTGGCAGCGCGTTCCCGCCAGATGACGAGCAGGTGAGCAGACCGCCTGGACGTGTGAGGTATGACCTCTTCCTGGACTGGCCAAGTATGATCGCTCGACATGTGCATCGTTCGCAAAAATCTTTATCCATGTCACTGGGAGGAATCAAGCAGTCTCCCTGCCCGTCGGGGAATTGCTTCGCTCGAAAAACACTCGCTGGCGATGAAATCAGCTCGGTGCGACTAGAGGCGGCGCTATAGTATAATGATAGCCAACGAGCGTTGATTCAGCGTTGATTTTGGGAAACCTCTCCCAACCCCACCCCGGCAGGAGGGGGTAGGTGAGATCGTAAAAGCCAGGCGGAGGCGCGCATGGATGCCGGATCAGAGAGACCAACCCCATCTCTGACAGTGACCACCCTGGGCCGGCTGGACATCCGCTGGAACGGACAACCGGTGCCCGGCCTGACCTTGCGCAAGACCCAGGCGCTGCTGGTCTACCTGGCCATGAGCCCCGGTCCGCACGACCGGGGCCGCCTGGCCGGTCTGCTGTGGGGTGACCGGCCAGAGGAGCAGGCCCGGCGCAATCTGCGCCACGCCTTGCTGGAACTGCGCCAACACCTGGACCCGGCGATCCTGGAGAGTGACCGGCTGACTGTGGGCTTGAACCCCGCTATCCCCTGCCAGATTGATGCTCTGACCTTTGAAGCGGATCTGGATCAGGCCAGACGCTGTCAGCGGGTCGGCGAGCCGACGACGGCCATCCGCCACCTGGAGGCAGCCATGGCTCTCTACCAGGGGGAGTTCCTGGCCAGCTTTGATCTGCCAGGCTGTCCCGAGTTCGAGGAGTGGGCGATGCGGCGGCGGGCTCGGCTCCAGGAACTTGCTCTGGGAGTGCTGGCTCACCTGGCAGATCACTGCGCCCGGCGGGGTGAGTACGATCGGGCGCTGGGCTATGCGCGCCGTCAATTGGCCCTGGAGCCGTGGTGGGAAGAAGCCCACCGTCAGGTGATGAGCCTGCTGGCCCTGACCGGGCAACGCAGCGCCGCCCTGGCTCAGTTTGAGGAATGTCGCCGCCTGCTGGCCGATGAGCTGGGCCTGGAACCGCTGGAGGAGACGAGGGCGCTATATAGGAGACTGGTGAATTGGGAAGTTGGGAGAACGGGGGAGCAGCCTGCCAACCTGCCGGTCTACCAATCTACCAGCTTACCATTTGTAGGACGAGAAGCCGAGCATGCAACGCTGGTGGGCTGGTGGGAAGCGGCCCGGCAAGGCCAGGGGCCGTTGGCCCTGGTGGAGGGAGAAGCGGGGGTGGGCAAAACACGCCTGGTAGAAGAGGTGATCCGCTACGCCGAGGCCCAGGGTGCGACGGTGTTGCGCGGGCGCTGCTACGAGTTCGGCGGCGGTGTTCCCTATCAACCGATTGCCGAAGCCCTGCGCTCAATATTGAACCCCCGATATTCGGCTATCCAATACCTGCTATCCAATATCCAACCCGTGTGGCTTGCCGAATTGTCGCGCCTGCTGCCCGAGCTGCGAGAGTTGCGGCCCGACCTGTCGCCGCTCCAGGTCTCGGGAGAAGAAGCCCGCCAACGGTTGTTCGAGGCCGTTGCCCGCTTTCTGTCCTCCTGTCTGTTCCTTGTTTTCCTCGATGATCTGCAGTGGGCCGACCCGCCCAGCCTGGATCTGTTGCACTACCTGGTCCGCCGTCAGCAGGATATACCTGGGTACGCAGCCACCTGGCTGGTGGGCAGCTATCGGCCTGAGGAGGTGGACCTGAGCCATCCCCTGACCCGGCTGCGCCAGGGGCTGGGGCGCGATCACCTAGTGCATCGTCTGATTCTGGAGCCGCTCTCCCCCCAGGCCATCGAGCAGATCGCTTACTCCCTGGCCGGTCGGGAGGAAGGAGCCGCCCTGGGTGCTTTTCTATACCGTGAGTGTGAGGGGAATCCTTTCGTTCTGGCCGAAATTGTCGCCGACCTGTATGAACAGCACAGACTGCAAACCGACGAGGAGGGGCGCCGGCGGTGGGCCGGCTCTCCTGAGCGAGAAACTGCCGGGAGCAAGGCTGGAGGAATCCTGCCATCCAGCGTGCAGGACATGATCCTGCAACGGGTTGGCCGGCTGCCCCTCCCGGCGCAACGGTTGCTGGCGTTGGCCGCCATCATTGGGCGGCGGTTCGACCTGGCCCTCCTGCGGGCTGCCGCCGGGCCAGATACAGACGCCGTGGACGACAGCCTGGAGGCCTGGCTGGAGCATCGCCTGGTCCGAGCAGAAGCTGGAGGCGCTCCCTCGTCTCCGGCCTCGGCCATCCAATACGACTTGAGCCACGACAAGATCCGCGCCGCGGTCTATCAGGCAACCCCTCCCGCCTTACGACGAAGCCGGCACCGTCAGGTGGGCCTGGCCCTGGAGGCGCTCTACGCCGGCCGCCTGGAACCGCTGTATGAGCAACTGGCCTATCACTATGAACAGGCCGGTGAGAGGGACAAGGCGCCGGTCTACCTGCTCCTGGCTGCATCCAGGGCTGTCGCCGTGTATGCCTACGAGGAGGCGTTGACCTGTTACGACCGGGCGTTGGCCTGGTTGGAGGCCGAAGACGAACGCCGGGGGGCGATCTTGGTGCAGCGGGCCACGGCCTTGCGCTCCCTTGGCCGTTACGATGAAGCGATCTTGACCTGCCGACAGGCATTCGACGGATCACAGCAAGCAGCTCAGGCCTGTTTGCTGGCAGCCCAGGCAGCCAGCGAGCTGAGCACGATCTACCAGCTGCAGTGCGACTACGACCAGGCGCGGGTCTGGATCCAAGAGGCTATCCGTCTGGCCGACGCCCTGCCCCCGGAAGCAAAGGTTGACGCCCTGGAAGAGCAGGCGCGGAGCAAGCAGAGGTTGGCGGCGATCGAGCGTGAGCAGGGCAACCTGGAGGCCGCACGAACACTGTTCGAAGAAGCGATGGAACTCTACCGGCGCCTGGACAATCGGCGCGGGACAGCCGAGTGCCAGCGTGGGTTGGGTTGCATCTTTTTTGACCGGGGATGGTATGATGCCGCCCGTCAGCAGGTAGAGGAGGCGCTGCTGGCTTTCCAGGCCCTGGACGACCGGCAACAGGAGGCCACCTGTCTGGGTATCTTGGGCAGCATCTACTGGCGGCAGCGGGCCAACGAGGCCGCCCACCAGGCCTTTGCCAGGTGCCTGGCCCTCTGCCGGGCCATCGGCGACCGGCCGGGCGAAGCAGAGGCACTGAACGGCTTGGGGCTGGTTCACATCGCCCAGGGCGAGCACGTCGAAACGCGGCGTTGCTGGGAGGAGAGCGTGGCCCTGTACCGCTCGTTAGGTCTGGAGAAACAGGCGGCTCACGGCCTGCACAATCTGGGCATTCTGCTCATGGATCAGGGAGACCTGGCCACAGCCCGGCGCTGCCTGGAGGAGAGCCTGGCCGTTCACCGCTCCACGGGCGCCAGGTCGCGCGAGGCGCTCGATCTGGGCTGGCTGGGCAGGCTCTGCCTCCTGAGTGGGGAGTACAAGCAGGCCCGGCACTGCCTGGAAACAGCCCTGACCCTGAGGCAGGAGAGCAAGGGTGGCGTGGAAACCCCCTGGCAACTGGCCTGGCTGGGGGCCGTGGCCTGCGAGATGGGGGACCTGGTCGAGGCGGAAGACTGTTTCCAGAAAGCGGCGCGGCTGGCAGAACAGGGAGGCATGGGTCTGGGACCTTTCGAGCTTTCCTGGCTGGCCGCTGTGCAATTGGCACGAGAGGATGGGCAAGCAGCGCTGGCCACCGCCCGTCAAATGCTGGTCCAGGCCGAAGCTGAGGCCAGGCCTGCTGAGATCGGTTGGGCCTGGGCCTTGCTGGGGAGCGTGCATGACAGCGGCCTGCTGGCCGCTGCAGAAAACCCCCGGCCTTACTTCGAACGAGCATTGGCCCTCTCAGATCAGAACCACCCATTCTCCCATGGCGTGATCCTGCGGCGCTATGGTGCCTACCTGTTGCACACCGGCAACCGGGATCAAGCAGCAGCCTGTCTGGAGGAGGCGAAGGCCATCTTTGCGCGGTTGGGAGCCATGGGGGAATTGGACAAGGTCATCCGGCTGCTGGCCGGCGATGACGCCTTTCACCGGCGGTCGTAGGCGAACTTGATTCCAGCCAACAGTCAAGAATTATGTGTGGCGAATTCATTGGCCGCCTCGCACAGCCCGCCCAGATAGGTGGCCGAGGGCACGCCGAGGGACTCCGGCTCCGGGAGCGGCTCACCGTTCATCAGCGCCACCGTCAGGTGCGCCTCGACTAGCTCTTTCAGCCCGTCCTGAGTGTAGCCGGCGTAGAGCAGGTCGGGGTACGGCTCCAGCGTGGTCACGACCCCGGCGGCCACCTGGTCGGCCTGGCTCAGCAGGTCGCCGGCGGCGGCCCACTCCTCGCGGTGGGCGGCGCGGATGGCGGTGGCGCACAGGCGCACCAGTTCGCGGGAGCGACGCAACGCCTCGTCCCGCGCTGCATCCCGCGCCGTCAGATCGGCACGGACGCGCTCGCCGATGGATTCCAGTTGTTCCATGATGAACTGCTCGCCCTGCTGCCAGCCACTTGCTCACCTGCGGGAGGGTATCCAAGCACGCTGATATTATAGCCATATCCTGGTGAAGTCAAGCTATCCAGCGCGATCGCGTGATGGCAGCCAAAGCAACACGGATTCCCACGGATTACACGGATTTCGAACCACCCATCCGTGCAATCCGTGAGAACCCCCGTGTCGTGCAATCCGTGTTCAGTCGTCCAGCGCGTACAGGTAGCCCGCGCCCGTCGTGGCGTCATCCGTGACCACGTACAGCCGACCGTCAATCAGCGCGCCGCCGCGGATCGCCCACCCCTCGAGGGGCACGACCCACAGCGGCCCTTCGCTGCCTCGCCCCAGCGCCAGACACTCGCTGCCGCGATCGCCAGGCACGGCCATGTACACCGTGTCATCCCCATCCACCGCCAGGACCGTGCCCTGGTTGGATGCGTGGCTGGCTACGCCCAACATCCGCCCGTCCCGCTCCAGCCAGACTAACTCCATCGGGTTCCAGCTCGTATAAGCGATCCAGACGACGCCGTTGCCGGTCACGCCCGCGTCGGCAGGACTGGCGATCACGAGGGTCACCTGGCGGTAGTCCCACTGGGTGCGTTCCATGGTCTCGACCTGTGAACCGCTCCAGCGCCAGCGGATCACGCTGTTGCCCACGCGGAAGTAGGTCTGCCCGTCGCCGCCGACGATGTATTGCTCCACGTCGAAAGGCATTTCGAGGTTCGCCACCGTCCCACTCCGCGCATCAATGGCGACATCTTCCCAGAAGACGAAGTTCCCCTCCACATCCAATTGGGGAGGTCGCACCCGGTAGCGGAATGGGACGACCGCGTTCCACAGCGCCGCGCCGTCGGACGAGACGGCCTGGACGCTG
The DNA here is from genome assembly GCA_034434755.1 of Anaerolineae bacterium. GTDB lineage: Bacteria > Chloroflexota > Anaerolineae > B4-G1 > DUEL01 > DAOTYW01. The sequence goes on from DAOTYW010000209.1 coordinate 5,725, forward strand.
TTACCGAGCCCGTAGTAGATCGTCCCGTCGGGCGCGACGATCGGCCCGCTCACCGCCACCCCGCCGCCCGGCGGCACGAATCGCCACACCGGCTGGCCGTCGGGCGAGACAGCAGCCAGGCTGCCCTCCCTGTCGGTGACGTAGATGCGCCCCGTCGCGTCCAGCGCCGGCGAACCGACCGGTTCGGCCGGCAGCGCGGCCTCCCAGCGGACGTTGCCATCGCTGCCGAGGGCAAAGAGCGCGCCACGCATGGCGGCCATGTAGACCGTCCCATCCGCCGCCACCGCCGGCCCGCCGGAGAAGCGCCCCTGGCCGCCGAACGTCCAGCGCACCTGCGGGGCCGCGGGCCCGGCGACGTCGGCCCAGCCGCTGCCATAGGGGTCGTGTCGCTCGGCGGCCCACAGGTGGCCGCCGGGGACGGTCAGTTCGACGGCCGGCACAGCCGATTGTGCCGCGGTCCGCACCCGCCACAGGATCAGCCCGACGGCGATGCCCAGGATTAAGAGGAGGATGCCGGCAGCGAGGAAGGCGTTCGCCCGGACCCAACGGGCGAACGATGGGAAGGCCTGCTCACCCAGCCATGCGCCGAAGCGCTGTAGGGCGATGGAGACAACATTGGGCCGCGGCGGGCGCTCCAGGTTCAGCCTCAGCCGCAGCCCTTCGCCCAATAGGTTGAAGCTCAGCACGATGATGAAGACGGCACTGCCGGTGATGAAGACCGGCCAGGGCTGATCGAAACGCACCTGCGTGGTGGCCAGCATCTGGCCCAGCTCCGGCATCCCGCTGAGCCGGCGGGCGACGAAGTCGGCCACCTCGACCCAACGGTCGCCACCGATGTAGTAGCCCAGGAAACCCAGCCCGGCGGTGAGCATCAGCGTGCTGCTGACCTCGAAGGCGAACAGCATCCAGGCCAGCGGCATGACCTGGCGCAGGACGTGTCGGCTGAGGATGCGCAGGTCGGATTGGCCCAACGCCCGCGCCGCCTCGATGTAGGTCTGGTCACGGATCAGCCGGGTCTGCTCGCGGACGATCTGGGCGGTCTCCGCCCAGCCGGTGATCGAGAGGGCGATGATGAACGAGAGCAAGCCCATTTCGACGCCGACGGCGGCGATCGCCCCCAGGGCGACGATCAGCACCGGCACGGAGAGCGCGCCGGAGATCGCCGCGTCTAACGTCCGCCCCAACCGGCCGCGCGACCAGCCGGAGGCCAGGCCGATGAGCAGTCCGAGCACCAGCCGCACGCTGGCGACGGTGCCGACCATGACCATCGTCGGGCGCACCGCCCACAGCAACCGGCTCAGCAGATCGCGGCCCACCTCATCCGAACCGAGCCAGAAGCCGGGGCTGCCGACGGGGAACGGCGTGGTCTGCCAGCCATCCTCCAACTGGAGGATGACGTGCTCCTCGAGCGGATCCTGCGGGGCGAGCCGTGGTCCGACGGCTGCCACGGCGATGACCCACAGGGCCAGCAAGCCGCCGGCGACAAGCGTCCAGTTCGCCTGGCGGGCCGACCGGGCAGCGATCGCGAGGGAGCCGCGCACGGCTGAACTAGACATCGCCCACTTCCTCTGGCTGCACACGCAGGCGAGGGTCGGCGGCGCGCACCAGGACGGCCGCCAGCAGGTCGGTGAGCAGGAAGATCGCGGCGAAGACGGTCAGGATGATCGCCACGAGGGGGGGATAGAGAAAGGCCGCGTTCATCGCCCGGCTGCTCAACAGCGACGGGATGAGCGTCTCGGCCAGCATGCGCCCGATGCCGGGCCAGGCGAACAGCCACTCGACGAGGACCAGCTCACCCACCAGCAGTCGCAGCGATCCGGCCAGGGTGAGGATGGTGGGAGCCAGGGCGTTGCGCAGAGCCTGGCGGCGCACCGCGCGCCAGCGATGGCCGAAGCTGCGCGAGGCCACGATGTACCGCTTGCCCAGCTCCTCCGCCAGAAGGCCGGAAGTGATGCGGGCAGTCTGCATCGTGGGCCGCGCCATCAAGGCGATCGTCGGCAGCAACAGGTGGATGTCCCATCCGAAGCCGCGCAGTGGAATGGGCACAGCAGCGACATCGGGCCGGAGGATAGTGTAGACCACCCCGACGATGAACAGGGTGCCGATGTAGAAGCTGGGCATGGCCAGCCCGACCGTGGAGAAGACAGTGAGCCACGGTGAGGTGCGCGGCGGGGAGACGCGGGTGGCTGCCATGCCTAGCAGCAGGCCGATCACTGCACTGCACAGCAAGGCCAGGACGAGCAGACCCAGGCTGGCGGTGAGGCCACTCGCCAGCGCCTCGGCGATGGGACGCTGCTGGCCGGATGGCATCATGCCCAGGTCGAGGTGCAACAGACCGCGCAAGTATTCCCCGTAGGCCGGTAGAAGGGGGCCAGAATCGGGCATGGCGAACAGGTACGGCGTGCGGGCGGCGCGCAAGGGCCGCGAGAGGTGAGCGTAGGCGTAGCCGAGGAAGTTGATCAGGAGCAGCGCTGCAGGGATCAGCGCGATCCGTCGCAGGACAAAACGGGCCATGGAGAGGTCTCCTTATCGGGCAGCCATGCCACCGGCCCCCCGGCATTCCGGGCACGAGGGTCAATATGAATACCTTTGACAAGTGTAACTGCCTACCCTTTACCAGGCCTGGTGCTGGCAGGGCCGGTGTGCCGGCCCCTCCCCCCCTGGCCCCCGCCCCTCTCCCGCCGGGCGGGATAGGGGCGGGGGTAGGGGGTGGGGTGAGGGCTCAGCGCCGCGGACGGTAGGCAGTTACTGACAAGTAGAAAAGTTCAGCGGCCTCCCTGTCCGGTGCTGCGGAACAGTCGCCGCCGATCTGGAACCGCAAAGGACAGAGTCGGACACGGTCTGGAGACCGGCCCGAGCTGGGGGCTGAGGAGTTACCAGCCCGAAGTGACCCAGATTCCCGTGGCGTTCCTTGCGCCCTGAGCGGTCTGGGGCGGCTTTACGGCTCCGGCGGCTTAGGGCCTCCGAAGAACTGGCGGGCCAGCTCGTCCCCCTCGGAGGGCAAGTGGATCTCGCCGAACTGGCTCTCGTACTTCTCCAGGTTGTCCTGCAGCGCGCGTAGCATCAGCTTGGCGTTGCGCGGCGTGATGATGACGCGGGCGTTGATCCGCGGCTTCGGGTTGCCGGGGAGCATCTGGCCGAAGTTGATGAACACCTCCGACGCCGAGTGAGAGATCAGGGCAAAGTTGGCGTAGACCGCGCCCAGATCCGGCGGCATCTCGAACTCGATTCTTGGTTGGGGTGGTTTTGCACTCATCGGGCCTCCTGGGGTTGGGCAATCAGCCGATCGAGACGGGCGCGCAGGACGGCCTCCGGCTGCGCGCCCACCAGCCGGTCAACCTCCCGCCCGTTCTGGAAGAAGAGCAGCGTGGGGATGCTCATCGCCCCGTAGCGCTGCGCCGTGAGAGGGTTGCTGTCCACGTCCAGCTTGGCGACCAGCGCCCGGCCGGCGAACTCCGCCGCCAACCGCTCGATGATCGGGGCGACCATGCGACAGGGACCGCACCAGGCGGCCCAGAAGTCCACCAGCGCCGGCAGCTTCGCGCCCAGGACGACGCGGTCGAAGTCGGCGTCGGTGACGGCGACGGGGTGGGCGGGCGGCGGAGGAGGGGCGCTGACCGGCGCGCGGCCGCGTCCCAGCAGGTACTCGACCCACGGATGCAGTGCATCGGCGCTGGGCAGGCCGCGGGCGCGGGCGACCAGTTGGCCGCCGCGGAAGAAGAGGAACTGCGGCAGGGTCTCCACCCCATAGCGGGCGTGGGCCTGCGGCGCGTCCTGCGCCTCCAGCCGGGCGACGCGCACCTCCCCGCCATAGCGGCGGGCAGCCTCCTCCGTCACCCGGCGCAGCTCCCCGCCGCGAGGGCCCTCCCGCGCCCAGAAGACCGCGATCACCGGCCGGTCGGCCTGCAACACCGCCCGCTCGAACCCGCCATCGGTGACGTTGATTGGCTCGTCACTCATCGGCTACCTCAGAGCGGACGCTTCAGCGTCCAGTAGACCCAGTTCCCGCCGGCAACGCAGGCGGCCACCTCCCAGCCCTGGCGCCCCAGATCGTTCAGCAGCTCGACGATCTGGGCGTAGCTGCCGGTCGTGGTGGACTCCCGCCCGTCGGGCAAGGTACAGCGGATCCCTTCCACGTCCCAGAACCATGTCACCGTGCTGTACTCCCACCGATCCATCGTATCCCCCTGTTGGTCTCCTGTGGCCTGTTTCCTGCTCTCGATTATACTCCCTCCTGGCAACTTGACAATTCCCCGAAGCGCAGTATAATGGCGGAGGTTCCATAGGGAAAGGTATCTACCTATCCCGCAGGTTCGGAAGTACAGCGCGGCGGATGGCAGGCAGTTACCGGTCAACACGATAGCGGGCGACTATCCAGGCAGAGACGGCGCCCAAACCTGCGGGAGGGTGAGCAGCTACAAGGAGAGAGCGATGCGCAAGGCAGAGTGGATGATCAACCAAGCGTTCCGTCTCCCGCTCGTTGGCGGGGACGGTCCGCTGCCTTGTCGCGGTGCGCCCGACCGAAATTGACATAACATAAACCCAGGCCGTGGGCGCCCAGCGACGCCCACGGCCTTTTCGTTTGCCCTTTCCACAGGGCGCTCCAACCCAGGCCGTGGGACCCAGTCCACGGCCTGGGTTGTTCGCCGGATACGACGAAGCGCCCCCGTGCTATACCGGGGGAAAGGAGGAGGGAGATGGAAGCGATCACCTGGCGTCGGGCTACTCTGACCGATACCGCTGGCATCGTCGCGGTCCACTGTAGCCATGTCGAGACCTGGCGGCGCGACGGACGGGGCGAGCCGGTTCCCTACGACTCGCTCACCCTCTACGAGCGCTGGTTGCACGGCGGGCCGTGGATGAGCACGGAGACCTGCGCGATCCACCTCAGTCGCGTGCTCGACGCCGGCTGGTCGGTGCTGGTGGCTCAGCAGGGTGACGAGATCGTCGGCGAGGCAGAGTTCCTGGAGAACGCGGAGCCGTCGCCGTACGGCCCGACCTTCCACCTCTCCCTCCTCTTCGTCCACGCTGCCCACCAGCAACGAGGGGTCGGGCGGGCGCTGCTGGAGGCGGGAGAGCGCCTGGCCCGCGAGCGCGGCTGCGCCGCCCTGACGACCCAGCCGGAACGGCCCGCCGAACCATTCTACCGCCGGGCGGGGTTCGCGCCGTGGCTGTGGCTGAGGGAGTGGCAGGCGCGGGCGCGGGAGCAGCCGCTCCTGGGCGAACCGGAGGCGCTCCCGCACGCGCTCTACCCGGCCGACGAGCCGCTGGTGCTGCGCGCCGGCCGCTATCAGTGCGGCCGGCAGGCCTGGGACGACCTGCCTTTCCGCATGCCGTTTCCGGAACACACCGCCCTGCGCTGGGGGCGCTGGCGGTTGGCGTTGCCCGGCGGCGCGGTCTGGCTGGGCCTGCGCAGTCAACCGCTGGAGCCATCCCAGGCCGACGGGTTCATCTGGACCCGTCCGGGCGCTGACCTGCCGCCGGCTATCGCCGCCCTACAGACCCTCGCCGCCCGCATGGGGTTCACAGCGGTGGACATGCTGTTGGAAGAACCGGAAGGACACGAGTTGGCCGCCACGCTGGGGTTCGAGCATCAGACCGACCTGATGATGTGGCGGAAGGAGATACCGTAGATGAACGCGAGACGAACGAACAACGACATCATCCGCCTGCCCGACGCGCCCGATGTGCCGGGATTGGTCTTCCGCCGCTTCCGCGGCGAGTCCGACTACCCGGCTATGGTCGAGGTCCTGCAGGGCAGCAAGGGCGCGGATCAGATCGACGAGGTGGACACGCTCGAGGCCGTGGCCTCTTCCTATGCCCACCTGGTCAACAGCGATCCCTTCCAGGACATGGTCATCGCCGAGGTCCATGGCCAGATGGTCGGCTACAACCGGGTGATGTGGCGTCAGGAGCTGGACGGTAAGCGGCTCTACATCCACTTCGGCTTCCTGGTGCCGGAGTGGCGGGGACGGGGCATCGGCGGAGCGATGGTGCGCCACAGCGAACGCCGTCTGCTCCAGATCGCCGCCGGCCACCCGTCCGACGGGCCCAAGTTCCTCCAGAGCAACGCCTACGACAAGACTCAAGCGGGCCTAGTGGCGCTGCTGGAACGGGCCGGCTACGTGCCCGAACGCTACTTCTACGACATGCTGCGCCCGGACCTGGAGAACATCCCGGAAGCGCCCATGCCGCCCGGCCTGGAGGTGCGCCCGGTGGGGCCGGAGTCCTACCGCGCCGTCTGGGAGGCCGAGGTCGAGGCGTTCCGCGACCACTGGGGCTACATCCCGCCGACCGAGGAGGACTACCTGGCCTGGCGGGAGCATCCCAACTTCGACCCCAGCCTGTGGAAGGTCGCCTGGGACGGCGACGAGGTGGCCGGGATGGTGCTGAACTTCATTGACCACCATGAGAACGCCCGGCGCAACCGTCGGCGCGGCTACACGGAGGACATCTGCGTGCGCCGTCCCTGGCGGGGACGCGGGCTAGCCCGCTCGCTGATCGTGCAGAGCCTGCGCATGCACAAGGCGCTCGGCATGACCGAGGCTGCCCTCGGTGTGGACACGCAGAACCCGAACGGAGCGCTACACCTCTACCAGAGCGTCGGCTTCCGACCGGTCAAGCGGCAGGTGCTCTACCGCAAGCCGCTGGTATAGCCGCCGGGGGCGCACGGCCGTGCGCCCCCGGTGGACTCTCGACGTTTTGGGCGAATGCGGTATAATGGCTCGCCGGAGGTTCGCGGTATGCACGCTTTGCTGGTGGCCCAGGACAAGGACGAGGCAGCGGTGCTCTCCCTCGTCCTCCAGCGGGCCGGGCTGACGGTCAGCCGGGCCGCTGCCCTCGAACGGGTGCTGCAGACCGGCCCCGAACAACCGGTAGACTTCGTCGTGCTGACCACGCGGGAAAGCCCACCGGTCGCCCAGGTACGCCGTTTCCGCGCCCAGACCCAGGCCCCGTTGCTGATCATCGTCGGCTGGAGCGAGGAGGAGACCATAGTGGACCTCCTGGAGGCCGGCGCCGACTGCATCGTCCCGCGTCCCTACAGCGCGCGGCTGTTGATCGCCCAGGTGCGCGCCATGCTGCGCCGGGCGGGGGATGTGTCCTTCTTCACCCTGCCGACCCTCAGCGTGGCCGGGCTGGCGCTGGACTCCGCCAGCCACACCGTGCGAGTTGGCGACGCCCCGCCGCGCCGCCTGACCCCCCTGGAGTTCCGCCTGCTCTACACGCTGATGATCCACCAGGGCCAGGTCCTCCCGACCGACATGCTGGTGGAACACGTCTGGGGCTACACCGGCGAGGGCGGGCGCGACCTGGTGCGCGGGCTGGTCAGCCGGCTGCGGGCGAAGGTGGAACCCGACCCGCGCTCGCTGCGCTACATCATTACCGTGCCGGGCGTGGGGTATTCGTTCGATCCCCAGGAATGAGCCCCCTATCGCTCGACCAAGTCCGCGCCGCCATGCGCCGCCCACTGCCGGGGCTCGCCGCGCAGATCCTCATGGCCCCCCAGCCGCGCCCCTTCCGGCCCCCCGACGGCGTCACTGTGCGGCTGGCGGGCGTCCTCCTGCTGCTCTACCCCATCGAGGAACGGCTCCACCTGGTCCTCACCGTCCGCACCGACAACCTGGAGCACCACGGTGGACAGATCTCCCTCCCCGGCGGCGGGTGGGAGGAGGGGGATGCGTCGCTGGAGGAGACGGCGCTGCGCGAGGCGCGCGAGGAGTTGGGCATCATCACCGACGGACTGGAGCGGCTCGGTCCGCTCACGCCCCTCTACGTCCCGCCCAGCCACAATGTCATCCACCCCTTCGTCGCCCATCTCCCCGGCCGCCCCTCCTTTCGCCCCGACCCGCTGGAAGTTGCCGCGCTGTTGGAAGTGCCGCTCGACCACCTGCTCGATCCGCTGAACCGTCGGGAGGAGGACTGGGTCTGGCGGGGCTTCCCCATCCACGTGCCCTTCTACGTCGTTGGCGAGCACAAGGTGTGGGGCGCCACGGCCATCGTCCTGGCCGAGTTCCTGGCCCTCTTGACTTCTCTCCCCGCCGCACTATAATCCTCTCGTGTACCTGCCTGCCGTCCGCGGTGCCAGCCCTGCCAGCACCAGGGTAGGCAGTGACCTCTGCGGTTAACAAACGAGTTGGGCGCACAAGGAGAGTTGAGTGCCAATGGAAGAAGTCAAGTGCTCTATTGAGCAATGCGACATCTTTGACTTCATGACGTACCACGTCGGAATGACCGTACTTCACCCTGGCGGTTTGTGGGCTGCAGAGAGACTTGCCGAGAAATGTTACATTGCCAAAGGAAGCAGAGCTCTGGATGTTGGATGCGGCAAAGGCACAAGCGCTGTGTACTTGGCAAAGAGATATGGGTGTCAAATCACGGGCGTGGATATTGAAGAGAGACTTGTAGAACAGGCAAACGAGTTGGCTCGAAGGCGGAAGGTCTCAGGACAGGTCAGGTTTCAGATTGGAGATGCGCTTGATTTACCCTTCCCCGCTAATGAGTTTGATGTCACCTTTTCCCAGGCGTTTCTCATCCTCATAGCCGATAAGAAACAGGCGATCCGTGAGGCAATCAGGGTAACCAAACCTGGGGGTTTTATCGGTTGGCTGGAGTTGAGTTTCTACAAACAACCGTAACTGCCTACCCTTTACCAGGCCTGGTGCTGGCAGGGCCGGTGTGCCGGCCCCTCACCCCACCCCCTGGCCCCCCCCCCCCCCCCCCCCCCCCCCC
>DAOTYW010000210.1:0-3555 GCA_034434755.1 Anaerolineae bacterium
CGCTTTCAACAGCACATCCTGTAGCTTCATCATCCGCTCCACTTCCGCGGCCGGGTATCGCTGCGTGGTCTTCACCCCTCCAGCGTCACCCGCCGCTCGGCTCGAGCGGACAGATCATGTGTGAATTGGACTGGACAGATCCCATACTAGCGACAGCACTGAGATTTTCTATTGACGAGAGCGAAAGACCGAATTATAATCCCCCCATGATTCATCGAATCCGCTCGATAATCATCGCCGCGGCGGTCGGGTTTTGTGTTTGTTCGCCCCTTTTTTCGCAGTCTGCATGGTCTGGCTCGAAGCTGATTGGCATCGTCCCGTTGACAGGGAAAGGGACTTGGGAAGATCCGCGCCGGCCCGACCTGCCGAAAGAAATGTCCGGGAATTTCCACTGGCTGCCCAGCGATGACGGCCGCTGGGCGATTGTGGAAATCGGCGAGGGAACCGGGTCCGAAGCCATGGTGCAGGAAGTGCGCCGGCTTGCAAAGGAGGGTTCGGCCAACGGGATCCGCCTGTTCCGCCCCGGGATCCACGCCAAGGAACTGGTAGAGGCCGAAATCCGCCGGCTGCGAAGCTCGTTTTCCATGGATGACCTTTCGGCCGCTGCCCGCGCCGTCGCCAGGAGGCCGCAATGAAACGAGCATTGTTCCTGTTTCTGGCAGCCCTGCCTGCCTGGACGCAATATGCCTACTATTTCTCGGACAGTTTCAGCAGCATCAACACGTCCAATTGGCAGGCAAATGGCGTGATCAGCGGGGGACTCTCCGGGTTGGTTTCCGCCGATCCCGCTGGCGGATCGGTGATCTCCCGCATTGCCGTACCCGGCGGGTCCACGGGCTACGAGGTGAAAATGAAGGTCCGGCTATCGGCGCCGGGCGGGACTTATGTCCAGTATCTGCGCGCTTCCATGGACGCGCGGACAGGTCCCGCAGCGGCAGGGACGTTCTACTCGGTGGAATGGGGCAACGTGACATTTACTCCCAATGGCGGCTGCACGATGGCCATGAAAATTTACCAGCGCGCGGGCGGTTCGTTCACGTTGCTCGGAAGCTCCACGGTGGGCTGCATCCCGAATGCGGACAACTACTTCATTTCGGTGGTTACGGGCCTCGGCCACATCCTCGCCAGTGTTAACGGTATTGGCGTGGCGTGGCTGAACACGGGCAACGCGATCAGCTCCGGGCAGCCGGGTGTGGGCATTATCGGTGCGCCTTCGGGCAACTCGATTCTCGCCGCGGATCTTGGACCTCTGGACACAACGGCCCCGGCTCTGATCGACAAAGGGACAATCGACGCCCTCACTCTCCCCAACGAGGTCGTGCTGAGATGGCAGAGCGTCAATGACGGCCCCACGGGAGTTGGAGTCAATCAGTATTTGGTGTACCGGGATGGCCAGTGGCTGACGAGCGTCATGGGCTCCTCCCTTTCCGACGCCACAGTCTCTCCGGGAACGTCCTACACTTACCTGATTGCTGCCTGCGACCGGCACGCCAATTGCAATTGGGGCGTCAGCGTCACTGTCCAGACTCCGGCCACAGGCTTTGCCGAAAGCCGCCGCACCGGCGTCCGTAGCGACGGCGCCTACTGGGGCGCCGCCGGGGAAAACATCGATGTCTTCTCCGGCAATCTCAACTTCTCCATACCGATTTTGACTGCAAAAGGGCGGGCGGGACTCCAGCTCAGCCTGGCGCTTTCCTACAATTCCCAGAACTGGCGCGGAGATGCGGGCAAAGTGTGGAACGCCGGAGTGGATGCGGGCTACGGTTATGGCTGGACGCTGACTCCGGGCAGTATCCGCGCCGCCTACAATGCCTACTGGGGTGTCCACCATTACAGTTTCGTCGACGGAAGCGGGGCCGAATACCGCCTGGACATCAACAACAACGGCGTCTGGACGTCCTCAGAGCCGTTCTATGGCAAGTGGGACCCCGCCACGCGCCGGCTCGTCTGGCCCGATGGCACAATCTGGTACTACTATTGCACTTCTCTGGGGGGCGAGCCCGACCAGGGAACCTACTACCCGACGCTGGTCGAAGACCGCAATGGCAACCGGATCGTCCTGGAATATCAGGGGACCTGGGGGGCGGGGATGCCGAACTCGAGCCCTCGCATCGCCTGGATCGCCGATCTCCGGGCTCCTGCCAACACGCAGAAATCGTACGAATTCCAGTACACCACCGGCCAGCTTCCACGCCTGATAAAGATCAAGAACAACGTCAACACCGGAGAGGAGTATTCCTTCACGTACGCCCTGGATCAGCCGCTCTGGACGCCGATGTCGCCCGTGGAGCAGCGCGGAGTGACGAGCCTGCTTACCGAGGTGAAGGTGGACAAGACGGGGGCGCGCTGGCTGTTCGAATACGGCTCCAACCAGGCGGCGGAGCTGACCCGCGTGACGCTGCCGCTCGGCGGCGAATTGCAGTATGAATACAATCAACGGGACTATCCCAATGGACGGCGGTTCCGCGAGGTCTCTGTGCGCCGGTTGAAAACCACCCCCAGCGCCTCGCCTTGGACCTACACCTTTTCCGTCGGCTCGGGCGATGTGGGGCAGAACGCCGTCCTGAGACGCATTCTGACGGATCCGTCGGGCCCCGTGCGTCGATGGTCTTTCGTGACGGCGGGAGGCAGCGAGACGCCATTCGGTCGGCTCAAAATCTTCGAAGAGGCGGTGAATGCCACGGCTGCGAACCCGCTGCTCCGGCAGGAACTCACCTGGACGCAGGACTCGGCCGGCCGTTGGTATAACTCCGCCACGCTCACCTCGCTGGATCCGGGCACAGCCAACGAGCGGGTGTCGAAGACCGAGATCGTCCGCGATGTCTACGGCTTTGTCACCACGCAGCGCGTATACGACTACGGCAACCTGAACACGCCGAAGCGAACCTACACGTACACCTACACATCGATAGTCAACGCCAGACTGCCGGTCCAGGCGCAGGTGAGTGAGGGCGGCCAGACGATCACTCTGGCGACGTGGCAATACGATTTGTTTGCACTGGCCGATGCGCCTGGCATGACCTATCACAATCCTGCCATGGGCGTCACTTCCTCTCTCCGCGGGCTGCCGACCATGACCACGACGCTCGGCGGCCCTACGGAGTACCGCTGGTACGACATTGGGGGCAACGTCGTGAAGTACAGCCGCGATGGCGGTCCCATCGTGAACGTCACCGTCAACAGCGCCTCGCAGTGGGCCGCGCCCTCGCTGGTCGTCCCGAACAGCAACACCAACCTCGCCGATTCTTACCAATGGAACCAATACCTGCTGCTGACATCGTCCGTCGGACCGAACGGGGCGAGCCAGTCGATCGCATACGATTTCCTCGGGCGCCCGACAAGCGTCACCTCGCCCCACGGCGCTGTAACCACTTACACTTACAATGACACTGCCCTGCCGGCCACCGTTACAGAAACCACCAACGGCCGGTGGGTGAGAACCACTCTGGACGGGCTGGGCCGCCCCATACGCGTCGAGCGCGGCTACTCGGCCACGACGGTCTCGATCACGGACACCGAATACGCGCCGTGCGCCTGCTCGCCCATCGGACGCGT
>DAOTYW010000211.1:0-17288 GCA_034434755.1 Anaerolineae bacterium
GCAGCCCGGCCAGGACAATCGCGCCGCGCAGGTGGGCCACGCTCGCTTCGACCTGCTGCGCGGGCAGGGCCACGCGCACGACACGCGTCGCGCCCTCTGCCGTCGCCGTGACGGCCACGTACATCATCTGCTGGTCCAACGTCTCGCTGAAGCGAACGCTGCTGCCCATCCCTTCCCCCAGCGCCTGTTGTACCTCGGGGCGGAAGAGGTGGTTGTCCATCTGGACGCGGTCCTCGTGCGACTCGCCGACCACTGTGCCGTCGGTAGCGATGATCGTCACGCGGGCGCCCAGGAAGCTGGCGTAGTGGCGCGCCGCGTCGTCGAAGGTAGCCGTCGGCTCCGTCCAGGTAGGCTGAGAGGTCAGCGCGTCGCCGACCAGGCGCGCATCGTCGGCCAGTTGCGCCCGCAGGTCGGCCAGACGCGCCTGCCGGACGAAGCCGCTCAGGTAGAGGAGCAGGCCGAGCATGGCCAGCACGATCAGAGCGATGTAGGGAATGGCGATACGCCAGCGAAGAGTATGAAGCATCTATCCCTCAAAGCGATACCCCACCCCCCGCACGGTGACGATGCGCGTTGGCTGCGCCGGATCCGCCTCGATCTTCTCGCGCAGCCAGCGCACGTGGACGTCCACCGTGCGGCTGCCACCGCCGTAGTCCCAGCCCCACACCCGCTCCAGGATCAGGTCGCGGGAGAGGACAATGCCCCGGTTGCGGGCCAGGAAGAGCAGCAGCTCGTATTCCTTCGGCTTCAATGACAACGGTTGATCGTTGCGCAGCACCTCATGGCGGGCCGGCAGGATCAACAGATCGCCAAAGCGTAGGTTTTCCATCTCCTCCTGTGCTGGCGTGCCCCCCTCCTGGTAGCGCGCCCGCCGCAGCATGGCCCGCACGCGGGCCAGCAGCTCGCGCATGCTGAACGGCTTGGTCACGTAGTCGTCCGCCCCGACCTCCAGCCCGACCACCTTGTCCACCTCCTCGTCGCGGGCGGTGAGCATGATGATCGGCGCGTTCGTCTCGCGGCGGAGGATGCGACAGACTTCGAACCCGTCCAGGCCGGGGAGCATGATATCCAGCAGGATCAGGTCGGGCCGCTCCTGCCGGGCGACGGTCAGGGCGGTGGGCCCGTCGGCGGCGGTACAGACGCGGTAGCCCTGACGGGAGAGGTTGTACTCCAGCGTCTCCACCAACGTCAATTCGTCCTCGACAACCAACACTGTCTCGCTCATAGGTCGTGCCCCCAGACCGTCACCCGCCGCCCGAACGGGCGAAAGCCGAAACGGGCGTAGAGCCGACGGGAAGCGTGGTTCTCCTCTTGGGTGTTCAGCGTGACCTGGGTCGCGCCGAGGGCTGCCAACCGGGACAGGGCGGCGGACAGCAGCCGGGCGCCGATGCCCCGCCCCTGCTCCGTCGGCGCCACGGCCAGCCGTCCGATGTGCGCGCCTGGCCGGCTCAGCCTGCCCTCGACGTACCCCAGGCAGCGTCCGTCCCGCTCGGCGACCAGGAAGCAGGCGGACTCCCTGGACAGCCGTTCCAGGGTCGCCCGGCCCAGCCACCACGGCGGCGGGAAGGCGGCGTGGTCCAGGCATACCAGCGCCGGCGCGTCCGCCGTCGTCGCGGCGCGCAGCCGCGCCGTGTCGGTGCGCAGCGGCGGCAGCCAGGAGCTGTCCTTGATCATCGTGATCAGCCGGGTGAGCGGGCGGAAGCCGCGCTCCCGGAGCGCCGGGCCGACCCACTCGAACCCATCGGCCCAGGCCAACGTTGTCGCCCCCTGGTGGCACAGGGCCTCCGCCAGCAGGGGCAGGGACTGATCGAGCCACCGTCCCACGCCGAAGCCCTCCTCCAGCATGCTCATCCGCACCCAGGCCACCGGCCCCTCGTCGGCCCAGGCCAGCAGCGCCCCGACCACGCGCCCGTGCAAGAGGGCGAGCAGGAAGCCCGCCTCCCCCAGGTGCTGCGCCCACGGCCAGTCCGTGACGGGCGTGGGCGAGGCGCGGAAGAACAGGGCGCGGATGGCCGGCTCGTCCGCCGGATCGGCGGGACGGACGAGCAGGGCATGCCCCGGAGCGGAAGCCGTCGAACCCATCATTCGGAGAGATCCACCACCTGTCCGGCGTACTCCCCGCTGACATGGCGATTGCCCTCGTCGTCGCGGGTATAGGTCAGGTGGCCGCTGGCCAGGCCGCTGACGGACACATCGAGGGTGAGCAGGCCATCATCGTAGTGGTACGAACCGCTGCCGGTCATGGAGAAACCGGCGGAGAAGGCGCAGTCCGTCAGGGTATACTGTTCCCCCGCGTCGGTCGCGGCGAAGGCGAACGTGCCGCCGTACGGGCAGCCGACAGTTGTGGGCGTCACGTAGTCCCAGTAGAAATACTCCGGCAGGTAATACATCTCGTTGTCCGCCGAGGCCAGCGCTTCCAGCGGGTTAGCGAAGGCGGAGGCGTCGGCGGGGGCCAGCGGGACGTAGGCGGTAGCCACCACACCGGGACAGCTCATCTCGCGCTGCGGTGGGCGGGCGCCGTCCACCAGGAACGCGGTGACCGTCTCATCGGGACAGGGGTCGCCGCGCCCGAAGATGATGTGCGCCCCGCCCTCGGTGGTGATCAGGTAGCCGTCGGCCAGGCGGCGGTAGACGCTCACGCCGTTGGCGACCGGCGTCGCCGGGTCGGCGGTGGCGCCCAGCACCAGGGTGGGGATGCCGGCGGCCGTCAGCGGCGCGGGACGGGGCGCAGCGTTCACCGGCCAGAAGGCGCAGGGCAGGTCGCCGTAGAAAATCGAGCGCAGGCGCGGGACGCGCGCCTCCAACGGGTCGCCGGCGCGCATGTAGGCGGCGGCGCGCTCCTCCGGCGAACCGGCGAAGTAGTCGTAGTCGCTGCACTCCACTGCGTAGTAGACCGCGTCCGACCAGGTGGGGTCGGGGACCGGCATTTCCGTCTCGGGGTCCAATCCCAGCGCATCGTAGAGCATGCGCGCCAGCGGCAGCAGGTCATCGTGGGCCGCGGCGGCGATAGCCCGTTGCAGGATCATGCGCGAGCTCTCTGTGTAGAGGTAATCGGCGACCGCCGTCTCCAGGTCGGCCAGGGTGAAGCGGCGCTCGGCGCGACCGCCGGAGGGGAGCGGGAAGGCGAAGGAGATCGGGCCTTCCTCCAGGCGGGCGACCAGTTCGTCGTAGACGGCCACGGCGTCGCGTCCTACGTCGGCGGCGCAAGCGGCGTCTTCGTTGCAGGCCTGCAGCGTCGCCAGCAGCGTATCGTTGAACGCCTGAGCCTGCTGCTCGTAGAAAGCGACGCCGCTGAGGGTCAGGTCCACCGTGCCGTCGAGGATCAGCCCGGCCAGGCGGTCGGGGTGGGCGGCGGCGTAGGTCTGGGCGAACTGGGTGCCGTAGCTCTCGCCGTAGAGCCAGAATTGCTCGTCGCCGATGGCCTGGCGGAAGGTCTCCAGGTCCTCGACCGCCTGGCGGGTGCCCAGGTACGGCAGCCAGTCGGCGTGGCCCATCTCGGCCAGGCAGTCGTGGGCGAAGGTGCGCGCGGCGGCGATGGCGGCGGCCTCCTGGTCCGGCGTCGCGGTGCGCAGGTCGGCGCGGTAGAAGGCAGCGGCGGCCGAGACGCACTGCAGGCCGCCGGAAGCGGCCACCCCGCGCTGGTCGAAGAAGACGATGTCGAAGTGCTCCGGGATGCTGGGATCGAAGGCGGCGGTATAGGAATCGGCGGCGGCCAGGCCGGAGGAGCCCGGCCCGCCGGTCGCGGTGACGAACATCCCGCGCCGCTCGCCGCTCGCCGGCAGGACGGCAAAGGTCACGTCGAGCGTCGCACCGTTGGACGGGTCGAAATGGTCGAGCGGGACGGTCAGGGTCACGCAGGTGAAATCGCTATCGGGGCAGGGGGCGCCGCCCAGGCGCTGCAGGAGCGCCGCCGTCTCCTCGCGGGTCGCCGGCGCGGCAGGCTCGGTGGGCGTGGGCACAGGCAAGGCGCAGGCGGCCAGCAGCGCGGCCAGGCCCAGCAGGGCGAGCAACGAGTGACGTCTACGGATAATCGGCGGCATCATCATTCCCTCGTATCTACCTACCCCCTACCCTCCCGCAGGGTATCTGCTTACCCTACTGCACCGCGCTTTGACACCGCCCGATCGGGGCATACTGTCAACGGATTCTGGGAACGGATTGAACGGAAAGCACCACTCGCGATCCGCCGATCCGTTCAATCCGTTCCCAGAATCCGTTGACAGATCCTATCTTCGGCATACAGCGTGACATCTCTGCGCCAGGCTGAGCAGTTACCCCGCAGGTTAGAAAGTGGCTGGCGAGAGGGCAAGCAACTCATTGCGGCGCACTCCCGTGCGGAGATCGCGCCCGAACCTGCGGGAGGGTAGGCAGTTACATTCCCTCCAAGAAGGCAAGCGCTTGGACGGCATCCCTGGCAACCGATCACATCCACGAAGCGACGGCGCGGTGCGCCGGGGCGCGGAAGCGCCCCCAACCGCTCCACGGCGCGGGCAGCGCGTCCAGCTCGGCGGCGAGCGGCGGCAGCGTCTCCGCCGGCGTCCAACGATAGGCGCTGATCCGCTCGCCGGCATCCCGCAGCGCCGGTTCGCCCTCCACCTCCCCTAGCACCAGCCAGGAGTGGAAGAAGAGCGTGCGCGTTTCGCAACGCAGGCGGTAGGTCAGCAGTCCCAACGGGCGGGCGTCCCGCAGCGCCAACCCCGTTTCCTCGCCGGCCTCGCGGTGGGCGGCCGCCAGCACCGGTTCGCCGCGCTGCACACCACCGCTGGGTAAGCGGTAGGTGCCGGGCGGGTAGAAGTCCTTGCTATGCAGCAGCAGATGCCCATCGGCGCGGCGCAGGGCCAGCACCACCTCCCCCTCGCGGTTGCCCTGCCGGAGCGACTGCGCCAGGTCGTCGAACAGGGTTGCGTCCACGTCGAGCCGGTGATGGACGTGCGGCAGGGGGCCGAAGCGGGCCTCCACAGCGGCCCGCTGACGGCGGCAGGCAGCAGCGACCGAGGCCGGGCGGCGGGTCGAGGCCCACACGGGCAGGACGCTGATCAGCAGCGCCCCGGTCGCCAGCAGCCCGCCCTCCGGCCCGAACATGCCGCCGGTCCACAAGGCCGGCCCTCCGCCCACCAGCGCCAGCAAGCCGTGCCAGGGCAACCCACTGACCGACAGCCCCAACAACGGCCCCTGGGCCAGGTTCCAGGCAAAGTGGAAGGCCACCGCCAACCACAGCGTGCCGCTCCACTCCACTGACAGGGCGAAGACGACCCCGGCCAGGGCGATGTTGAGCACGGCCAGCCCGTTCAGGTGGGGGTTGAGGATGTGGAACAGGCTGAACAGCACAGACGAGACGGCCACGCCGACGACCGGCCCCCGCCAGATGGTCAGAGCGCGCTGGATGTAGCCACGGAAGATCACCTCTTCCGCCGCCGCAGCCGGCAGGAGGGCCAGCGCATCGAAGAGGAAGCCGCCGAAATCGCCCGCGCCTGGTTCGAGCACCGACCAGCGCATCGCCAGCCGTGCCCCGCCGATCAGCGCCATCGCTGCCAGCCCGATCAGCAACCCCAGTGCCCCGTCCCGCCCGGCGCGCGCCCAGGAGAAGCCCATCGTCTCTGCTGGCTCGCGGTCCAGGAAGCGACCCATCAGCAAGGCCAGCGCTGTCACGTAGGGCAGTTCCAGCAGGGCCAGGGCCAGGATGACGAACTGGGGCAGTTGACCGCTGGCCAGCTCACCCAGCAGGCCCTCGAACGGGCCGCCGCGTACAGCCTGGACGATGACGAGCGCCAGCGTGAGCAGGATCGTCAGCACCAACTGCCCGGCCAGCAGCGCCGCCAGGTAGATGAGCACACGCCACAGCGGGTGCAGCTTCCCGCCCCGCACGAACACCCTGCTCCAGATTGACTGCCGATTCACCAGCTTACCCACTCGCCTACTTGCACACTTGCACACTTGCACACTTGCACACTTGCACACTTGCACACTTGCACACTTGCACACTTGCCTACTTCCTCCCCCCCCTCGCCCGCGCGCTGGCCAGCCGCGCCTTATAGTCGGCCTGGTAACCGTCCAACTGCTGGGACAGGCCGAGCCAATCCTCCACCAACAGCGCGAAGCCGCTGCCCTGCGGCCAGAAGAGGTAGCGATCGAACCAGAGGCGCAGCCAGCGTTCGCTCATCGGGAACTCCTTGAGCTCGATCACCAGCGCCGTCATGCCCCAGTAGCGCGCCGGCCAGTTACGGCGCGCCCGCTTTTCCGTCTGGGGATCGAACAGCTTGGACATCTGCACGGGCCGCGTTCCGGCGATGCGCTTGTAGGCGATCGTCAGCGGGTAGATAGGCGTTTGGATGCGCAGCGAACCGCGGGAGCACTGGACGGTAGCAATCCGGCAAGCGGCCAGGCCATACAGGAAGATCACCAGGCCGGTCAGCGCGGGGAAGGCGGCCAGATGGCGCAGCAGGCTGTGGCCCAGGAAGCGCGGCGCCAGCAGCCACAGCGCCAGCGAGGCGATAGTCAGGAGCGCGCCCAGGACCATCCACCGTCGCCCCAGGGGGGCGTACACCAGCAGGGGAAAGCGGTCGCCGTGTTTCTTCTTCGCCATGTGCCTCTCTCCTTCCACTCCACATGGGCCAGCGCCGGGCGCGGGATTGGGACTGCCGGCCACAGTAGACGGGTATATCATAGCAGAAAACGCCCGCAAGGGGAAGCCGTAGTTGTGCATTGGCGGCAGAAATGCTATACTCCCACCACTTCATTCCTGCTCAAGGAGGCGCAATGACCGGAAGCAGCAAGACCCAGCCAACCGGCGGTGGCTTGAAGCTGAACTGGGGCTTCACCTTCCTGATCGGCTTCGGCTTCTTCGGCATCAGCGTGCTGTGGACGCTCTACAACGCCTACGTGCCGATCTACCTGCAGGCAGGCAACCCGGCCTTCGACGCCCAGGGCGAGGTGGGTTTCGGGCTCGGTCCGGGCATCACCGGCGTGGTCATGACCCTGGACAACGTCGCCGCCCTCTTCCTCCTGCCGTTGATCGGCCTGTGGTCGGACCGCGTCTGGACCCGTTTCGGGCGGCGCATGCCGTTCATCCTGGTGCTGGCGCCGGTCGCCATTGCCGCCTTCATCGCCATCCCGCTCGTCGTGGGCATGATCCCGCCCGAACTGAGCGGGCAGGTCAACCGGCTGGGGACTCCGCTGGCGTTGTTCATGGTCGCCATCGGCCTGTTCCTGCTGGCGATGGCCGGCTTTCGCACGCCGGTCATCGCCCTGATGCCCGACCTGACGCCCAGCCCGCTGCGCTCGCAGGCCAACGGGGTGATCAACCTGATGGGCGGCGTCGGGACGCTGATCGCCACGCTGGGCAGCGGCATCCTGTACGGCATGGGGCGGTTGACGCCCTTCGCCTTCGGCGGCGTGCTGATGGTGCTGGCCGTGCTGATGCTGCTCTTCTTCGTCAAAGAGCGGCGGGAGGTGGAGATCGCCGCCCGCGAGGACGAGGGACTGGGCGTGCTGCGCGGCATCCGGCGGGTCTCGCCGGAGGCGCGCACCAGCCTGGCCTTCCTGATGGGGGCGATCTTCTGCTGGTTCGTCGGCTACAACGCCGTGGAGACGTTCCTCTCGTCCTACGCGGTCAGCGTGCTGGGCATGTCCACCGGGCGGGCGCCGCTGTTGATGGGCGTGGCCTCCCTGGCCTTCCTGATCTTCGCCGTGCCCGCCGGCTACATCGCCGCCCGGCTGGGCCGCCGGCGGACGATCATCACCGGCCTGGTCATCTTCGGCGCGCTGCTGCTGCTCAACT
Source organism: Anaerolineae bacterium (assembly GCA_034434755.1). Classification (GTDB taxonomy): domain Bacteria; phylum Chloroflexota; class Anaerolineae; order B4-G1; family DUEL01; genus DAOTYW01. The sequence goes on from DAOTYW010000211.1 coordinate 7,778, forward strand.
TCTTCCTGCGCAACCCCGTCATCGTCTGGGGCATCCTGGGGATCGGCGGCATGGCCTGGGCGCTGGTCAACATCAACTCGCTGCCCATGGTCGTGGACACGTCCGCCTCGGACGCCGACGTGGGGACGTACACGGGGCTGTACTACATCGCTTCGCAGTTGGCCGCCATCGCCGGCCCGGTGGTCAACGGCTACATTGTCGAGTGGGGCGGGGGGGACTACAACCTGATCTTCCTGGCCACGCCGGCGTTCTTCCTGCTGGCCGTCCTGTGCATGCTGCGGGTGACGCGGGGGGAGGCAAGGTAGGGGCGGACGGCTGTGCGCCCCTACTGTCAACGGATTCGGGGAACGGATGGAACCGATGGGGCGCGGGGCATCCGTTCAATCCGCTCCCCGCATCCGTTGACCGTCCTTCCCGATCTGGGCCAGCACGACCCCCGTCAGGATCAGCCCGCAACCGGCCACCTGCAGCGCACCGAGCGTCTCGCCCAGCAGCAGCCAGCCGAAGAAGGCGGCGAAGACCGACTCGGTGCTCAGGATGAGCGCGGCGTCGCTAGGTGGCGCGCGGCGTTGGCCGACGACCTGCAGGGTATAGCCCAGCCCGATCGAGAAAACGCCAGTGTAGAGCACCGTCCACCAGCCCTCGCTCAGCCCGCCGAGGGTCGAGCGCTCCCAGCCTCCAGCGACCAGCAGGCTGAGCAGGCTGCAGACCAGGTACTGCACCAGCGCCAGCCGCAGCGGGTCGCTCTGCCCGGCGAACCGGCCGATGACGATGACGTGCAGGGCCCAGAAGACCATCCCGGCCAGCACCAGCCCGTCGCCGGGGGCCAGCGCGAGCCGGCCGGCGCCGCTGAGCAGGAACAGTCCCGCCGCCGCCAGCAGCGCGGCGACCCAGGCGGGCCAGCGGGGCGGTCGCCGCCAGACGACGGTCATCAGCAGCGGTACGAGGATGATGTACAGGCTGGTGATGAAGCCGGCCTTGCCGGCGGTGGTGACCTGCATGCCGGTCTGCTGCAGGCCGCTGGCGCTGAAGATCATCGCCCCGGCCAGCGCCCCGCCCCACAGCTCGCGGCGGGTGATGCTGCGCAGTCGCCGGCGCAGCCAGGGCAGCAGCGCCAGTGCACCCACCGCGAAGCGCAGGCCGTTGAAGAGGAACGGGCCCAGGCTCTCCATCGCCACCCGACAGGCGACGAAGGCCGTGCCCCAGATCGCCGCCGTGGTCAGCAGGAGCAGGTCGGACTGCAGCCGGGCGCGGTCGGGTAAGGCCATCCGCTGAATCTGCTGAATCCGCTGACTACAGAACCACCAGCTCGCGGACGAAGGTGGTCAGGCTCTCGGCCCCCTGGGCAGTGACGACCACGTCGTCCTCGATGCGCACCCCGCCCCGGCCGGGCAGGTAGATGCCCGGTTCGACGGTGAAGGTCATCCCCGGGCGCAGCGCTTCCGCGTTGCCCTCGACGATGTAGGGCGGCTCGTGCACCTCCAGCCCCAGGCCGTGGCCGGTGCGGTGGGTGAAATACGACCCGTAGCCGGCGGCCTGGATCACCGCCCGCGCCGCTCGATCAACGTCCTGGGCGATCACGCCCGGTCCGGCGGCGGCCCGTCCGGCCTCGTTGGCCGCCTTGACCACCTCGTAGACGCGGGCCAGCTCGTCCGGCAGCCCGCCGAGGACGAAGGTACGGGTGATGTCGGAGGTGTAGCCGCCGACGAAGGCCCCGCAGTCAATCACGATGGTCTCCCCGGCGCCGATGGGCCGGTCGCTGGGGACGCCGTGGGGCGAGGCGGCGCTGGGCCCGGCCTGGACGATCGGCTCGAAGGGCGTCTTCTCGCCGCCGGCGCGCAGCGTCTCCAACATCAGCAGGCCCGCCGCCTCCCGCTCGGTCATCCCGACCCGCAGTTGGTCCACGGTGTTGTTCAGCGCCTCCTCGATCACCGCCACCGCCCGCCGCAGGAGGGCCAGCTCGTCGGCGTCCTTGCAGACGCGCAGCGCGCTCATCACCTCGTCGGCGGCGACGAGCAGGCAGCCGGGGGCGTAGCGCTCCAGGTAGCGGGCCTCCAGCAGGCGCATCTGCAAGTGTTCCACGCCGATGCGCGCCTCGGCCAGCTCCAGCGCCGCGCAGGCCTGGTGGAAGGCCAGCGCGGGCCCCTCTTCGTCGCCGTAGGGGTAGGCGTCCAACGGACAGGTTGCCGCGGCCACCTTCGGCTCCTCCAACACCGGCAGCACGATCGCCGACGGGCCGTCGGCGGCGAAGAGGGCCACCACCGGCCGCTCGCTGCGACTGAAGGTCAGGCCGGTCAGGTAGTACAGGTTCGGCCCCGGCACCAGGGCCAGGCAGTCCAGTCCCTTCCGCCCCGCTTCCTCCTGCAACCGACTCACGCGCTGTGTGTCCATCTCCTCCCTCCTGAGGTGAGCCCTGCCCACGCCGCCGCGTCCAGCGGACGCAGTCCGTGGCCGGGGTAGGCCCGTTCCAATCGCAGCCCGCACAGGCGGGCGATGCTTTGCTCCAGGAGCGACCAATCCACGGCGTAGAGCCGCTGCCAGTGCGGCCGCCCGGTGTGGGAGACCATGTCGCCCATGAAGCCCACCCGCCCCTCAACGATCAGGCAACTGGAGCCGGGCGTGTGGCCCGGCGTGTGGACGACCACCGCGTCGAGCCCATACGCTTCCAGGCTGTCGCCGTCCTTCAGCAGGACGTCGGCCACGACCGGTTCGGGGCGGAGCAGCCGTTCCAGCAGCGGCATGAGCGGCGGCAACAGCCGGCCCCGTCCCCGCGCCGTGCCGAGCGCGGTCTCGCCGCGGGCCAGGGCCGCCGCGTCGGCGCGGTGGATCGCCAGCGGCGCGCCGGTGAGCCGGCGCAGCGCCGCCGCGCTGCCGTCGTGGTCCGGGTGCGCGTGGGTGATGAAAATGAGCCGCAGGTCGTCCCGCCCCAGCGCCCGCAGGCGGCGCATGATCGCCCGCTCCTGACCCGGCATCCCGGCATCCACCAGCACCGGCCCCGCCTCACCCTCGATCAGGTACGCCTGGGACAGTCCCAACGGGATGGAATGTACGGGTATGTGATTCACGCCAGGCCCACAGCAGTGATCGCCACCTATGGAAACAGGTCGCCCAACTCGACCGGGGCCTCCAGGCAGGTCTGCGTGTCCGGGTCGAGGTAGGTCAGGTAGAACGTCTCCAGGTCCATCCCGGTGATTTCCTCCAGGATGGGGTCGGGCTGGTCCGTGGCGAAAGGCAGCGTGTAGTACCCCCGCGCTGCCCGCCAGTCGGTGAAGATATCCGCCAGCGACATATCCATCTCGGGCGACCTCAGCCAGATGCCGATATCGGTTACCCTGCTCCCCGTCGGGCAGATCAGCGCGTCGCCACGGGTCTCCAGATATGGGTTCAGACCTTCGCCCTGCACCGGCCCCATGTACACGACCAGGATGCCCTGCTCCTCATACAGCACACCCAGGCTGTAGAGCGCACCCGAGTAGGGCCAGTAGTGGAGCAGGACTTGGGACGGCGGGCCGAAGCGACTCAGGATCTGGTCCAGGGTGTACCGCTGCCAGTCGCGGGCGAAATACTGGGGAGGCGACCATCCCGGCGTGTACGCCGTATCCCCTCCCAGGGCGTGTCCGATGACGCCGAGCAGCTGCACCGTGCCGCTGCCCTGTTCGTACAGAGTGTGCTCCACGACGTAGTCGAAGGGGTATTGGCCATGTTGACCGAACGGGCTGATGATGTGGGCGACACCGTTGAAATACCGCGTCGGTTCGTCTGTCTGCCACAAGACGACGTAGTGCGACTCGCTGACGATCCTTCTGCCGTACGACAGGAACCACTGCCGGGCGTCCTCTACACGGGTCACGCCCGGGGTGATGCCCCACCAGCAGGGTAGCTCGCAGCCGCCGTTGGTGGCCAGCATGGTCGCCAGGAAGGCATCTTCATCCTCTGGCGAGCCGAGCAGGGAGCCCGTGGGCCGGGTCAGCGTGCCATCGCCCGGGGTAGGGTCAGCCACGAATGCACAGGTGCGGGGGGTGGGTTGGCTGAAGGCCTCGTAGAACGCCTCCAGGCTCATGCCGGTCAGCTCCGTAAGTGTCCCGGCGATGACGAACGGGTCGTCGCCGGGTTCCACGCTGACGATCGGGGCGTCGGATGACGGGGCTTGCAGCAGAATCTCGGCGACACTGGTCTCTCCGAACATACCCGTCCGGTAGAACACGGGACAGAAAAGCCAACCTCCGAGGTCGTTGACCAGATATCCATTGTAGAGAATCGCGATGCCCAGGTGCTGGTACACGATCCACATCTGGTAGGCGGGCACGATCCCCGCACCGATGCAGGGTGAGCCGACGTACAGGGTCAGATAGACCTCGGAAGGGACCCCGAAGCGGGTCAGCACCTGGTCCAATGCATAGCGACGCCCGATCTGCTCAAAGCGATCTGCCATGAACTTGCCAAACCGCTCTTGTCTGATCCTCACGCTCTGGACAACGTCTTCTTCCTGCTGGAACTCGACGCTCAGAATGGGCAACCGATAGCCGTCTTGTTCTGGATAGCTCACGTCGAGATGCCCGCCCACGACATTGACCTCCCGCTGTCGGAAGTAAGCCAGCATGTCTTCCCAACGGGTCTCGCCTGGGGTGATCCCCCACCAGCAGGGTAACTCGCAGCCACCATTCGTCTCCAGCATCTGGAGCACGAAAGCCGCCAGCTCGCCGGGTTCGAGGGTGGGGAGCGGCGTGGACGTGGGCGTTCGTGTTGGGTAGGGAGTGCGCGTTGTCGGCGGCGTACTGCTCCGCGGCGGAGTCACGGTCAGCACAGGCGTGCCCGTCAGGACAGAGACGGGCGTTGGGGAACGTGGCACGGTAGCCACAGATGTCGGCATGCCCTCGCCTGGCAGAGCCGGCCCCGCGCACCCGACGAGCAACGCAAGCAGCGTCCAGGCCCCCGCGCCCACGGCCACCGCCCTACCCATCATCCCTTCTCCGCTTCCCCGTGTCTCCGCGTCACCGCGTCTCCCCGTCTCCGCCTCTCCCCGTCTCCCCGTCACCGCGTCCCCGCATTGGCTCCAGCAACCGCCGCACCGCCCTGTTCGTCAGCACCGCCCAGAAGGAGAGGGTGATCACGAACCAGGGCACCGTAAACAGGGTACTGAGCGCGCCGGTCAGGGTGATGAGGACGAGCAGGGTCACCGCGAAGCCCGGCTGCATCACCAGCAGCGCCGCCGCGTTGCGCAGCGTCACCCGCAGCCGACGGTCCTCCTGCTCGATCAGCAGCGGCAGGAAGTACTGGGAGAGGAGCAGCCAGAAGATACCCACGCCGATCCAGGCGGCGCGGATGAGCAGACAGACCTGCGGCGAGAGGTCGAAAGGGTTGTTGCCGGGGGTGTAGAACCACAGGTTGCTGGCCAGCGCGAAAAGGGCAACCAGGTGCAGGGCGGCCAGCGCCCAGGCGCGGGCGAAGTGCTGGCGGAAGCCGCCGAAGTAATCCCGCCAGGTCGCCGTCTGCCCCTGCGCGATGCGGTTGCCCACGGCCCACAGCCCGGCCAGCGCCGGCGGCGCGGTGACCAGCGGGATCAACAGCAGCAAGGTTACCGCGTTGGTCAGCACGAGCATGAAGAACTCGTCCGCCGTGTCCCGCAGCGCGTCCCAGAGGACCCGTAGCGCGTCTTTCATCTCGACTCCTCGACCTGCCGCGCCCAGTCGGCCAGCACCAGACGGACGTGGTCGAAGGCGATGCGCTTGGGCAGCGCGTCCGGCGCGAACCAGCCTAGCCGGGCGGCGTCGTCGCCGGGCCGCTCCTCCCCGCCGACGACCTCGGCCAGGAAGTAGGCGTTCAGGGTCACCCCCTGCTCGTCCTGATAGACATAGCGATCCACGTAGAAGCCCAGCAGCCGCGTCGGGCGGACGAGCAGGCCGGTCTCCTCGCGCGCCTCGCGCACCGCGCCGGCCTCCGGCAGTTCCCCCTCCTCCAGGAAACCGCCGGGGATGTCCCACCAGCCGCGGCAGGGCTCGATGCTGCGGCGGACCAGCAACAGCCGCCCGTCGCGGACGATGAGTACGCCGACGCAGGGTTTGGCGTTGCGGTAGTGCACCCGTCCGCAGGCGGGGCAGAACTGGCGGGGGTGGTGATCATCGGCGCGGAGCGTCGTCTCCAGCGGCCCGCCGCAGAAGGGGCAGAAACGGTGCGGCGCCGGCCCGCAGAAGGGGGCGCCCGCGAAGTCCTCCCCCGCCAGCGCCAGACGCTCCTTTTCGGCGTGCGGCAGGCGGCGCAGGCGCGCTTCAGCCCGCTGCGCGGCGGCGCGGTCGGGCAACCGCCAGGCCGCGATGACCCACGCCGGACGTCGCCCGGCCACATAGCGGCTGCCGCGCCCGGCGTTGTGCGCCCGCAGCCTCCGCTCCAGGTCGTCCGTGACGCCGGTGTACAGGCTGCCGTCGGCGCAGCGGAGCAGGTAGACCTGCCAACCCGTGGAGCCTGCGATCAGTTATCCTCCCCGCGTGTTGCGTATTGCGTGTTCCGTGGTCGCCTACGAAACACGCAACACGCAATACGCACCACGCACCACGTCACCCACGCACGCCTACATGCAGCGTCACCGTCCCCATCATCAACAATCGGTAACGCACCTGGCTCAGCCCGACCCGTTCCATCGTTGCCTTCAGCTCATCGGGCGAGAGGAAGACCTCGACCGAGTGGGGCAGGTACTCGTAGGCCTGGCGGTAGCCGGTAAGCAGCCAGCCCAGCAGCGGGACGAGCCCGGCGAAGTAGAGTCGAAAAAAGGGGCGGAAGAGCCGTCGGCGCGGCCAGGTCATCTCCAGACAGACCACGCGCCCGCCGCGCCGCACGACGCGGGCCTGCTCGGCCAGTGTCGTCACCACATCGGTGACATTGCGCAGCATGAAGCCGTTGACCACCGCGTCGAACGACTCGTCGGGGAAGGGCAGCCGCAGGGCGTCCCCCTCGACCCACTCCACCGCCCGCCCGGCGCCGCGTGTTCGGCCCACCTCCATCATCTGTCGGGAGAAGTCCACTCCCACCACGCGCGTGCCGGGCCAGCGGCGGAGCACAGCGCTGCTCAGTCCGCCGGTCCCGGCGGCCACATCCAGTACCCGCTCGCCGGAGGCGACGCACGCCTCATTCGCCGCCGCCCTCCGCCAGCGGTTCACCTGCCCCAGCGACATGACCTGATTGACCAGCTCGTAGCGATGGGCCAGGCGAGCGAACAGGCCGTGTGTGAAGGTGTGCTTCTCCTCAGCCGACGAGAACCGGAAGTTGGAGGTTGGCGGTTGGAAGCTAGAAGCTGGCGGTTGGAGGTGGTTAGAGGTTGGACATTGGTCATTGTTCATTGGTCATTGTCCAACATCATCTCCCTATCCGAGCAGTCGAACGGCCCCCTGCACCACGTACCCCAACACCACGAAGAGCCCCGTCCACAGGTGAATCTGCGTCGTCGCCGCGTTGGCGGGGGTCAGTTCGCGGGGGTGGTCATAGTGGACGCGGGCGACGCGGTAGGCCTGCAGCGCCAGCGGCGTGGTCAGCAGCCCGGCCAGGGCGAAGGGGGTCACTGCGCCGGCGAACGCGCTGATCAGGATGGAGAAATAGACCAAGGCGAGCAACACCCCGTAGGCCGTGGCTGCCCGCTGCCGGCCCATCCGCACGACCAGGTGATTCTTGCCCACCGCCGCGTCGGCGCGCATGTCCTGGAACTCGTTGATCCACAGGATCAGGGCGATCAGCAGCATCACCGGCAGGCTGGCGATCACCGGCTCCCAGTCCAGCTCGCGGGTCTGGACGACCGCCGCGCCGAGGGCCATCAGCGGCCCGAAGCACAGCCCCACCGCCAGCTCGCCCAATCCGGTGCGTGCCAGGCGGATCGGCGGCGCGGTGTAGAAGAAGCCACACAGGGCGCCGATGATCCCCAACCATAACACGTGGGGGGTGCGCAGGAAGGCCAGCAGCAGGCCGATCAGCCCGCCGGCGATGAAGAAGCCGATCCCCTGCCAGAGCATCTCCTGGGGCTTGACCAGGCCCATCTGGATCAGGCGGCTGCCGCCGGTGAAGGGGTTGGCGAACTCGACGTTGATCTCATCGGAGCCCCACTGGTGATCGAAGTAGTCATTGGTCATGTTCGTGCCGGCGTGGAGGCAGATCGCGCCGACCAGGGTGAGCAGGAAGACCCACAGGTTGAACTCACCGCTGCGCGCCCAGGCCACCGCGGTGCCCAGCAACACCGGCACCAGCGTGGCGGTGAAGAACGGCGCTCGTGTCTTGATCACCCACAGCGGCGGCATCTTGGGCGGGGCTGCTGACGATGTATCGGGAGTCTGACCCATTTCTATTCTCCTTGTCTTGTGTAATTTCCCAGGCAGGCCCTGTTTCGATCGCACAGGGCGCAACCTGTAGCCTACCTGCCCGTGCCCGTCGGACCCCAGTCCGGCGGCAGGGCGCGCAGGTGGCCTCCCGCGCCCCCCATCCGTGGCACCCAGGGATTCCGTGAAATCTGTTTAATCCAGGAAATCCGTGTCTTGATGATACCACAGCCAGCAGGACTGTGCAAACCTGCGGGAGGTCAGGCAGTGATTGGCTGCGCCACCAGCTCGGAAGTGTGATATAATGATCATAGGTGGAAGTGTCCCCGGCCTCGTGTTGCCGGGAAATCGCACGCTTCCGCGAGGAGAGGAGGAAGGAACATGCGGTATAAATGGTTAACCATTGCGCTCGTCTTTATGGTCATGGCCACACTCGCCTGTGATATCAACATCAATACACAGCCAACCCAGCAGCCCACCGGCGCCCAACCCACCGGGCCCACCGGCGCCCAACCCACCGGGCCCACCGGCGTCCGGCCTACCGGGCCCACCGGCGTCCAGCCCACCGGGCCCACCGGTGTCCAGCCCACCGGGCCCACCGGCGTCCAGCCCACCGGGCCCACCGGCGTCCAGCCCACCGGACCCACCGGCGTCCAGCCCACCGGGCCTACCGGCGGCGGGACGGCGACGATTGTGATGCACAACAACTCCGGCCAGACCGTCTGGTTCGCCTACGTCTCTCCGTGCAGCGACACGATGTGGGGCGATGACGACCTGGGCAGCAGTACCGTGCCCAACGGCGGCACCTTCACCTTCAGCGTCACCCCCGGCTGCTACGATATGCGGGCCGACGATTCCAACCACAACCAGATTTCCGTCGAGTGGAGCGTCAACGTCGCCGGGACGTACCACTGGAACATCGGCGCTCTGCCACCCACCGGACCGACCGGTCCGACCGGCGGCGGCAACGCCACGATCATCATGCACAACAACTCCGGCCAGACCGTCTGGTTCGCCTATATCTCTGGCTGCAGCGATCCGAACTGGGGCGACGACGACCTGGGCTCGGCCACCGTGCCCGACGGCGGGACGTTCACCTTCTCGGTGCCGGCGGGCTGCTACGACCTGAAGGCGGAGGGCTCCGGCCACACGCTGATCGAGACCGAGATGGGCGTCAACGTCAGTGGGACGTACGACTGGTACGTCACCAGCAGCGG
>DAOTYW010000212.1:0-2018 GCA_034434755.1 Anaerolineae bacterium
CCCGCCTGAAGATCGGCGAGCAGGGGTCGGCGATACGCGGGCTGCGGGTGCGCAGCCTGCCGCAGGGCGAACAGATCGGGTTCGTCCGCAGAGGCATGGCGTTCGATATCGTCGATGGCCCGCGCAACGTGCTCGACGACGCAGGCGATTGCCTGGCGTGGTGGTACGTCTACGTCTACAGCCTCGACCTGGCCGGCTGGGTGGCCGAGGGCTGGCAGGAGTACTGGATTTCGCCGCTGGCGGTCGCGGCGGTGGGCCGCAGCGCGGTCGTGGGAGCCGAGAGGTTCAGCGGGGCGATCAGCGGCGAGTGGGTCCGCACCGACCAGGGCGAGCGGGTCGAATGGGGCGTGTGGCAGCCGGATCGCGGCTACGTTGCGCTGGGCTGGACATGGAAGCTGCCCGACGGTACGCCGGGGTGCTCCGTGCCGGAACAGGGCGCTCCCCTCTCGGCGGCGGACTTCTGCGCGCAGGTCCGCGCGCGCGGCGGATAAGCGGGCCTGCGCTATTACCCGCGAAGGGGTAAGCAGGCATAATCGGGATCGCACCCCCGTCCCCTCCAGGTTACCGAGAGGCGGGCGGGGGTGAGATGAAGCCGGCGGAAGCCCGCCAACCGGGTGCATTCGGGATTTGGGGAAAAGGAGATAGACTGAGAGACCATGTTAAGGAGGAGAGGTGATGGGTCTCACAGACGATGAGCTGAAGGCACAGATGATGGAGGAGGCGGAAGCCGCCATCGACGCCGTGCTGGCGAAGCGGAAGCCGGCCGAAGCGATCACGCTAAGCGAGATTGAAGCGCTGGCACTGCGCGCGCGGGAGCAGATTGGGGCGAAGGTGGCGCAGGTGCTGGTGGAGGCAAGCGCGAGGCGGCAGCCCGTACCGGGGCCAACGTGTCCTCAATGCGGGCAGGAGATGCATTCCAAGGGGAAGAAGCGGAAGCGGGTGCTGACAGCGGTTGGGGAAGTGGTGGTGGAGCGGGACTACTTTCACTGCCCGACGTGCAAGGTCGGGCTTTTTCCCCCTGGATGCGCGCTGGCGGCTGAATGAAAGTGGGTATAGCGATACGATGAGCCAGCAGATGGTGTGGTTGAGCGGGCTGTTGCCATACACGCAGGTGGTGGAAGTGTTCGCGCGCATTGGCCACCAGGAGGTGGCGCGGACGAGCGTGTGGGAACGCACGCAGGCGCACGGGGAACGGATGCAGCGGCATGTGGCCCATCAGCGGGAGCAGGTGGCCCCGGAGCGGGTGATGCTGCCCGGTCCAGGTCAAGACCACCGCCAGGTGAAGGGGGTGAGCCTGGACGGGGGGATGATGCACATCCGGGGCGAAGGCTGGAAGGAGTTCAAGGTCGGCACGGTGTTCGATGTCGTGCTGCAGCCTGGGTCGGACCCCCACACGGGGGAGGCAGTGGAGCAACCGTGCGCCGTCAACATCGGCTACACGGCGGTGCTGGGAGACGTGGCGCACTTTGGCCCCGCGCTCTGGAAGCTGGCGGTGGACAAGGACGTGCCCCGCGCCGCACGCTCCGGGGTCACTGCTGACGGCGCGGCGTGGATTTGGAACCTGGCGGCGGACTACTTCCCCGACAGTGTGCAGATTGTGGACTGGTATCACGCCGACGAACACCTGGCCGCGGCGGCCCATGCCCTTTACCCCGACAACGAGGCGCAAGCCGCGCGCTGGCGCCACCAGATGCACACCCCCCTTTTCCTGGGCGAAGCGTGGAAGATCGCGCAGACCCTCCAACATGCAGGCCTGGGCGAGCACGCGACCTACTTCGCCACGCATCAACGCCGGATGCAGTACCAGGATTTCCGCGAGGAAGGGTTTCCGATTGGTTCCGGCACGGTCGAGAGCGGCTGCAAGCAGTTCAAAGCGCGCCTGACCGGTCCGGGGATGCAGTGGGCGCGCGCGGGGGCGGATCGGATGTTGGTGATCCGTGCTGCGGTCATGGAGCGCAGCTTTGACCGTCTTTGGGCACTGGCGGCTTGAAAACTCGCCCCCAATTCCGAATGCACCC
>DAOTYW010000213.1:0-4314 GCA_034434755.1 Anaerolineae bacterium
CGTGCTGATGTTCCGCCGCTCGCTGCTGGACCAGTTCGCGCTCAAGTCAGCCGGGCGGGGCTGGGCGGTGCTGATGGAGCTGATCATCCGCACCAGCCGGGGGGGCTATCGGGTGCTCAGCGTGCCGACGATGATGCGCCCGCGCATGAGCGGCCGCTCCAAGGTCAACAACCTGCGGACGATCTGGGCGAACCTGCGGCAGGCCATCGCGCTGCGACGCGACCTCGGCCAGCCGGGCGCTTCCTGCGCTGCGCGCCGCTGGCTCGTCGTCGCCCTGGCCGGCGCGGTCGCCGCGCTCCACCTGTGGTCGCTGCTGCGCTTCCCGCCCCCCTTCGTGGACGAGGCCTGGTTCGGTGCGCGGGCCTGGGCGCTCCTCCACACCGGGCGACCGTTCAGCACGCTGGACGCCGGCGTCTTCGACCGCTTCGCCGGCTACTGGACCTGCTTTCCACTGCTGCCGGCCTGGTGCCAGTCCCTGGGACTGCGGCTGTTCCCCACGCCGGAACTGCTCGCCGTGCGCGGCGTCTCGCTGCTGTTCGGCGGCATCCTGCTGGTGGGGGTCTACTTCAGCGCCCGTCGCCTGGGCGGGCCGGCCCTGGGAGGGGTGAGCGCGCTGCTCACCGCCCTCTCCTGGCCCTTCTTCCTGACCGCGCACCTGGGCCGCTACGACATCATGGCGGCGGCGCTCGGCTTCGGCGCGCTCGCCCTCTACCTGAACAACGGCGCGGGCCGTTGGTGGCTGGACCTGCTGACCGGCCTGGGCGTCGGCCTGGCCTTCGAGTTCCACCCGCACAGCGCGATCTACGGCCCGGCGCTGACGACGCTGTACTTCCTGGACATGCGCTGGGCGATGTTCCGTCGGGCGCGCTGGTGGTGCTTCGTCGCCGGCGCGCTGGGAGGACTGGCCGTCTACGCCGCGCTGCACGTGCTGCCCTACCCGGCCACCTGCGCGGCGATCCAGCGCCTGGCCTTCGCCCCCACCCATACCCCGCCGTTGCTGACGCTGGACCCGGCTGTGCTGCTCCGCTCCGTGGCCGAGATGGGCCGGCTGCTCGTCTCCAGCTACCAGCCGCTGCTGCCGGTCATCCTGTGCGCCATCGTCGCCCTGGCCGGGCAACGCTCCGCCGCCGGACGGACGCTGCTGGGGCTGAACGGCGCGTTCATCGGCGGGGCAATCCTGCTGATCCGCAACAAGCTGTGGTTCTACGCCATCCTGTTCACCCCGGCCCTCGACATCGCCGTCGCCGCTTTCCTGCTGCGCCTCCTTCGTCCGCCGTGGCGGCGGCGAGTGCGCGACCTGCTGGGGCGGGCGCTCGCGCTGGGGCTGTGCGTCGGTTCGCTGGCCCTCAACCTGTCGGCACTGCGGACGGACTATGGGGAGCTCTTCCGCTCCGCCCAAGCCCGCGTCGAGGCGGCGGTGCGGCCCGGCGACACGATCATGGGCTTGCAGACGTTCTGGTTCGGCCTGCACGACCACGTCTACTACTCCTGGGAAGCGCTGGTCTACTACCAGCGCGCCGCGCCGGATAGCACGGTCGAGGAGGCGCTGGCGGCGTTCCGGCCCGACCTGTGGATCACCGACTCGGCGGTGGAGCTGTCCATCTCCGACGAGGCGCGCGACGATTCGCCCTACTCCCAACACCTGCGACTGTCACGCCGCGAACTGGACGCCGTGTTGCGCCAACGCGCCACGCTGGCCGTGGACTACGACAGCGGTTACTACGGACAGGTGCGCGTCTATCGGATCGAATGGGAAGAGCGGTGAGCATCGCCGAGGCTGGAGAGCTGGAAAGAGAAACCCGGCGGTGGGGCTGGCTGACCCTGGCGGCGCTGGTCGCCGTGCTGGCCCTGCATTGGTGGTCGTTGATGCGCTTCCCGGCCCCCTACGTGGACGAGGGCTGGTTCGCCAGCCGTGCCTGGGGCATGCTCCACAGCGGGCGAGCCTTCGGGCCGCTGGACGCGGGGGTCTTCGACCGCTTCGCCGGCTACTGGGTGCTCTTTCCCTGGCTGCCGACGTTCGTCCAGTCGTTGGCGCTACGCCTGGCAGCGGCGCCGGCGCTGCTGCCGCTGCGCGCGCTATCGCTACTCTTCGGCCTGGCGCTGCTGGCCCTCATCTATCGGAGCGGGACGCTGCTGGGGGGGCGACCGCTGGGCCGGTTGAGCGCGCTGCTGACCGCCCTCTCTGCCCCGTTCCTGCACTCATCCCACCTGGCCCGCTACGACGTCATGGCAGCGGTGCTGGGGTTTGCCGCGCTGGCCCTCTACCTGTCCAACCGCTCGGCGCCCCGCTGGTGGGTCGGGCTGCTGGCCGGCCTGTGCGTCGGCCTGGCCTTCGAGGTCCATCCACAGAGCACGATCTACGGCCTGGCTCTGATGGCGCTGCACTTCCTGGACCTGCGCCGGGCGGTGCTCCGTCACGCCCACTTCTGGGCGTTCGGGGCCGGGTGGGCGGTCGGGCTGGCCATCTACGCCGCGATCCACGTCCTGCCCTACCCCCAGACCTACCTGGCGCTGACCCAACTGGCCTTCGGACCGACGCACACCCCGCCGCTGCTGACGCTGGACCCGCGGGTGATCCTGCGAGCGGTCGGTGACACGACGGCGCTGCTCATCGTCTCCTACACGGCGCTGATCCCGCTGATCATCTGGGCGGTGATCGTCCTGGCCCGTCGGCGCAGCCGCGCCGACCAGACGATCCTCGTCCTGACCGGCGCCATGCTCACCGCCTTCCCCCTACTGACGCGGATCCAAATCTTCAGCTACGCCATCCTCTTCTCCCCGCTTCTCGACACCCTGCTGGCCGCCTTCCTGCTGTGGTTCGTCCAACGACCGTACCGCCGGCGGGCCGGCGACGTCCTCCGCCACGGGCTCGTCTGGGGCCTATGCGCCGGGGCGCTGCTGCTCAACCTGTCGCCGCTGCGGATCGACCTGGGGGCGGTGCATCAGGCCGCGCAACGGCGCGTCGCCCAGAGCGTTCAGGCCGGCGACACGATCATGGCCTCGCAGGTCTACTGGTTCGGCCTGTACGACCACCCCTACTATTCGTGGGAAGAGCTGGTCTTCTATCGGGACTACGCGCCGGGGAGCGCGCTGGAGGACGCGCTGGAGGAGTTCCGACCCGACGTGCTGGTGATGGACCGCTACCTGGGGGCCGTGCTGGCCGATCCGCAACAGACGGGCGACGCGTACTTCGAGGCATTCCGGCTGTCGCGGGCGGAGATGGAGGACTTCCTGGCCCGTCGGGCGCGCCTGGTGGACGAGTTCGACGGCGGCTACTACGGCCACATCCGCGTCTACCGGATCGAGTGGGGGCAGGAGTGAGCGGGAAGCGGGCGAGCAAGGGGCCATGGGGCCGGGTGGGCCTGACCCTGGCAGCGCTGGTCACTGTGCTGGCCCTGCACTGGTGGTCGTTGATGCGCTTCCCGGCCCCCTTTGTGGACGAAGCCTGGTTCGCCGCCCGCGCCTGGGCGTTCATTCACACCGGGCGGCCGTTCAGCACCCTGGACGCCGGCGTCTTTGACCGCTTTGCCGGCTACTGGACCTTCTTCCCCTGGCTGTTTCCCTGCATCCAGTCCATAAGCCTGCGCCTGGCTGGCGAACCCTCGCTGCTGGCCGTACGGTCCATCTCTCTATTCTTCGGCCTGTTGCTGCTGGTCGCGATCTACGCCATCGCTGCGCGCCTGCGGGGATGGGCATATGGACTGCTCAGCGCGGCCCTTGTGGCTGTCTCGTGGCCCTTCTCGACCTCAGCCCACATGGCCCGCCCCGACATCGTCGCGGCTGCCCTGGGCTTTGGCGCGATGGCCCTCCACCTGGCCGACCGCGGCTGCCGCTGGTGGGTCGGGTTGCTGGCCGGCCTGGGCATTGGCCTGGCCTTCGAGATCCATCCCAACGGCGCCCTCTACGGGCCGCCCCTGCTGGCGTTGCACATCCTGGACGGGGGAAGAGCCACCCTCCGGCGGCCGGGCTTCTGGGGCTTTGTGTTCGGCGGGACGGTCGGACTGGCCTTTTACGCGGCCCTGCATGTTCTGCGCTATCCACAGACCTACCTGGCGCTGACCCAACTGGCCTTCGGTCCGACACACACCCCGCCGCTGTTGACCATGGCACCGCGCCTGATCGCCCGTGCGTTCGTCGAGATGGGCCGGCTGCTCCTCCTCACCCATCCTCTGCTGCTCCCCATCGTCATCTGGTCCCTGGCGCGGCTGCTCTCGACCCGCGCGGCCGACGCCCGGCGATTGCTGGTCATCACGGTCGGCATCGTCATCACGGCCACGCTGCTGATCCGCAATCCGAGCACCTACTATGCCATCC
>DAOTYW010000214.1:0-1665 GCA_034434755.1 Anaerolineae bacterium
AAGGTCCAGAGCGCCTGACGTCGCAGGTAGAGGTCCGAGCACAGGCCCGCCACCTTCTCGTCGCGAAGCCGTCCGCCTCGCCAAAGGAGCCGCTCAACCTCCCGGCGGATCGGAGCCAGCTTGCGTTGCAGCGTCGCCCGCGCGATCCGGCCGTCCTTGAAATCGTACCACGCCTCGAACATCCGGTCGCTGGCGGCCAGGAGTTGGCGACCGAGCCGCCGGAGGCTGCCCTTCCGCTCCGCCAACGCGGCGAACTCGCGTCGCAGGTGCGCGTGGCACAGCTGGCGGTGACGCAGCGGATGGTCCTCGTAGACCACGTAGTGGTCGCTGCCCAGCGTCCCGGTGAAGCCATCCAGGACCACCTGCGCCGCCCGCTTGTTCCGACGCGGCAGGATCCAGAACGCCGTGACGCAGGCCGCCACTGCCACCCAGAGCCAGACGCGCTTCGCGCGTTCCTTCCAGCTTGTCTCGTCCACGTGGAGCGCCGCCTGCGTTCGCACGAAGTCCCGGGCCTCGTCCACGGGCTTGGCCACCGCCGCGCTGACCTGGTCCTCGCACTTGCTGACCGCCCCGAGCGACAACTCGATGCCGAAGCACTCGCGCAGCACCACCTGCGCCGCCCGCTTGCTCAGGCGATAGGCGCCGGTCAGGATGGCGATCGTTGCCTGCAGCCGCGGCCCGAACGCCGGCAAGGGCCCACCCGGCGGCTTCGCCCAGGTCAGGTGCCGGCAGAACGGGCATTCCTGCCCGTGGCACCGCCGCTCGTGGACCAGCGGCGGGGTCTTCGGCAACTCGACCGTCTGCTCCCGGCGCGGGTCGCCGGCATCCAGTCGTCCGCGGCCCTTCGGAAGCGCTCGGCCGCAGTGCTCGCACTCGTCGGGCCAAACGTCTTCCCCGCTCGTCACCTGCTCGGGCGGAAACAACACCCGCTGGTGTCCGTCGTGCCCCGGCTGCCCACCCGGCTTCCGGCCCGACGGCTTCTTCTTCGGGAAGCGGGGCATCTCCGGGGGATCGGACGAGGGTGGCCGCGACGAGTTGTGGGAGTTCATCCCCAGGCGCCGATCGAGTTGCTCCACGCGCGCTTCCAGCCGCTTGATCGTCGCCTGCTGGGCTTCCACGATGTCGAACAACCGATCGATCAACGCCCAGCACTCTTCGAGCGTCGGTGGGTGGATGCGCGGCGGAAGCGACGACACGCTCCGTCATGCAGCACATCCCCAACGGAGGCAAGAAAACGGCATGCTCAACTCGTCAGCCAGGCGCCTCGGCCCCGTGAACGGTTACCTTGACCCAACTGTGACGGACCCCGCCCGTCAAGGGGTCTAGTGCTGGTTGTTCCCGGAAGAGGGCTGGGAGGTTGCCGACGATCGAAGACCGTGTCAGCAGGTTTCTCGCCCAGCTGACGGCCTGCATCGATGCCATCGCCATTGGAACCCCGATGGCGTTCCTGGAGGAGTCGCAACGATGGTGGCTACTGATCGAGACTCTGCTCGGTCACCACCCGTCCGTGGCGGACTACGGCCCCGCGACCTCCCGATGGGACGCGCACGGGAAGCGACGATGGGCCTCCATCGGCTGCTGGCGGATGTCGAGTTGCGTGGCTGTGAAGGCGACGACCGTCCGGAGGTGGCCTACACCCTGCACGATTGGCTGGTGGCCCTGACC
>DAOTYW010000215.1:0-3295 GCA_034434755.1 Anaerolineae bacterium
CCCGCCGGAGGGTGAGCCGAGGCTGAGGAGCGTAGCGACGAAGCCGAGGCCACACCATGGCTGACCAACCCCCTCCGTACTTGACGTATTCCCCCCGTGGCGATAGAGACGCCTTTGTCCGTTGGATGAACCCCCTACCCCCCTCTTGAATTAGAACGCTCGTTCTGGTATAATAGAAGCATGGACATCAGCCTGGCCACCGACAAGCGCGGCGGCCACCCCATCACCGCCGCCGCCGGCCGCGCACGCTGTGTCGCCATCTTTGGCAAGCGGGGAAGCGGCAAATCCTACACTCTGGGCCGCATCGTCGAGGAGTACCACCGCCTGGGAAGCCACCTGATCGTGGTGGTGGACCCCCTGGCCGTGTATTGGTCTACGGCCATCCCCTTGGACGGCCAGCCGATCCCGGTTAAGGTTTGCGTCCCTGGGCCGCCAGAGAAGGCGTTAGGGCCGCTCCTGAGGCCCATGCAGGGCTACGGCGTGGAGATCGCCCGCCTGTGGCTCAATCCCTCCGACATTGGCCCCGACGGCTGGTGCTCTTTCTTCGGCTTTGACCTGGCCGAGCCCCAGGGCATCTGCCTCTTTCGCGCTGTCCACGAGCTCCAGAAGCGCGAGTTCCCCTGGGCCATCCCTGACATCATCGGCCTGATACAGGCCGATGATCTTGCTCAGGTCAAGACCCGCGAGGCACTTGAGAACCGTCTGCGCATGGCCGCCACCTGGGGCATCTTTGCCGAGGATTACACCCCCACCCTTGCCGTCCTGGAGCCCGGCAAGGTCAACGTGGTGGACGTGAGCGCCTTTGAGCCGGGGCCGCAGTCCATCCGCAACCTGGCCGTCAAGCTGCTGGTGGAGCAGTTGTTCAGAGCCAGGTTTGAGGCGTGGAGAGCCGAGACGCTGGGGCAACTCCCCTCTCCCTCGGAGGGAGAGGGGCCGGGGGTGAGGGTCCCGCCGGTGCTACTCTGCATTGACGAAGCCCACGACTATTGCCCGGCCAACCTGGCCGCCCTGGCCCGCCCGCCGCTTATAAGGTGGGCCAAGGAAGGCCGCCAGCCAGGGCTGAGCCTGGCCGTGGCCACACAGCAGCCTTCTGCGCTGAGCTTCGACCTGGTCAGCCAGGCCGATTTGCTCATCATCCACCACCTGACTTTGGGTGATGACGTCAAGGTGGTGGCTCGCCTGGCCAGCTCCTACGCCGCCGATTTACCGGCCTTCTTGAAGGGCGTCCGTCGCCCAGGGGAAGCTGTCATTGTAGACGACGCCACCGAGCGGGTGGTGGTGGGCCAGGTCCTTCCCCGCCGCACCCGACACGGTGTCGGTGAGGCGCTTCTCTCGAAGTAGCGAAACTTTTCGCGTGTGGTGACACGCCTGTGTCCACTGCTGTTGCCAACGGCTCTGGTCGTTGAGGGCCGCCACCCTGCCGCCTCCGCCGCGAAGGGAAGCGGCTGCGGTGGCAGCGTGGCTTGCCTTGCCGGCCATGGCCCAGGTCGGTGGCGTCCGCCGCCGCCCAGCTTCTTATGCTGTCTAGCTCTCCCAATCCAGGAGGTGAACCTTGCAAGCTGGAACTCACGGACTAATAGGCATTGGCTTGGGCAAGTTCCTTTTCCCCGACGACGCCGAGACCCAGCGGGGGCTGCTTCTGGGCAGCCTGGCCCCCGATCTGGACGTGATCCCCGCCGCTTTGCTGATCGCCCCTCTGTTCGGCTTCCAGGCGGCTATAGCCTCTCACCGCACCTGGTCACACACCATTTTCATCCTCCCGGCCCTGCACGGCCTCTTTGCCCTGCCCCGCTTGCGCCGGATTGACCCCGGCCTGCGTCGGGGCTTTCTGATCGGCGTGGCCTGTCACATTATATGCGACGTGCTGTGGATCGTGCCCATCGCACTCTTTTGGCCGCTGTCCGAGGCGCTGGGCTGGCAGCGCGTCAGCGTGTGGTGGGGAACCGAGATCCCCTTGTGGCTCACCCGGCTGCTAGCCGCCGGGGAGTACCTGGCTTGGGGCCTCTACCTGGGCACTCTGCACCGCATGGCCATACTGCAGGGGAGGGGGTGGCGCATGTTAGAGGTCTACCAATATCTGCTTTTCTTCATCTTTGCCCTGGCCGGTGTGCTGCTCAACCTGGACCACGGCCTTTTCGACATGGTGGCCTACGCCCCGGCCAGCCTGTTCATTTTCCCGTCACTGTGCTACGTGGCCTATGTGCTTTTGGAGGGGGAGGAGGAAAGATGCAGATTGCAGGCACAGACATCGAGCTGATCATCGCCGCCAATTTCGCTATCCTGGCCATCTATTCCATCGTCGCCGGCTACCACCGCCGCTATCTCCGAGCCGTCTTTTGGCTGAGCGCGGCGGTAGCGGCCACCACCACCGCACCAGGGCTGGAGTGGGCCAGGCCCGCGCACCGGCTGGCCCTGGGCCTGGCCGGGCCGACCTTCGTTCACCTCAACCTGGCCGCCAGCATCACCCGACGGCAGGCCTGGACCACCTACGCTCCCAACCTGGCCCTGGCCACCGTCGCGGCGGTCTTTCCCAACAACATTGTGCTGTCGGGTCTGGTGGGCATCAGTCTAGGGCTGTCCTACGTGGAGTGGGTTGTCTTCTCGCCGTCCAGGACAGCGGCTGTGGCCCGCGCTACGGTGTTGCTGCCTTTCGTGATCCTGACTCTCTACCAGAACGCCAGGGCGGTGATCGGCTCTTTCGACCCCGAGTTTGGCCGCCTCCAGGTCCTCCCCGCCCTGGCGGTTATACCGCTACTGTTGCCGACCCATGACTAGACATGACTAGAGACGAACTTCTGGCCGATCTCAAATCGAACCTGAGCCGGGGCCGCCACGTGCTGCTGCTGGGCGAGCGCGGTGCGGGCAAATCCTGGCTCCTGGGCAGGGTAGCCCAGGCTTCCGAACGGGCGTTCTATATCCCCCAGGTGGGGGCCAAGAAAGCGGTGCTGTTGCAGATCTGCAAGCGGCTCTGGCACGACAACCGGCTGGAGGAATTTGCCTATTTCGCCGACTGGTCCGACGTGGACGCCCGCCTGCGGCGCAAGACCCTGGCCGAGGTGCGGGCCCTCGTCGAGCCGCACCTTTCGGACTATCTGGTGATCCTGGACAACCTGGAGCTTTGCTCAGAGAAAGCCATCCTGGACGTTGTGGAGCCGCTAATGACGGCGCCTACCCTGGCCGCCGCCGACGTCTCCACCAAAAGCCGGGAAAAGCGCCTGGCGGTCATCGCCGACCGCTTTGTCCAGGTGGAGGTGCCACCAATGGACAAGTCCGAGGTGCTGGACATGCTGTGGGA
>DAOTYW010000216.1:0-1777 GCA_034434755.1 Anaerolineae bacterium
CCGGCGGGAGAGGGGCGGGGGCCAGGGGGTGGGGTGAGGGGCCGGCACACCGGCCCTGCCAGCACCAGGCCTGGTAAAGGGTAGGCAGTTACCAATGACCTATGATTACGGAACACGGATCACGCATCACGCATCACGCATCACGCAACACGCATCAGCCGGTACATCGCCATGACCGACCATAACTACCTCACCATCGCCCTGGGCCAGATGGACGTGCCGCCGGGCGAACCGGAAGCGAACCTGGAGCGGGCGCAGGGGTTGGCCGCGCAGGCGCAGCAGGCCGGCGCCGATTTCCTGCTCCTCCCCGAACTCTGGCTGCACGGCTACGACCTGGCGCGGGCCGCCGCGTGGGCCGCGCCGCTGGGCGAAGGGGGCTTCGCCACGATGGCTGCCCTGGCCCACCAGCACCGCCTTTACCTGGCCGGCTCCCTCCTGGAACGGCACGCGGCCGGCGTCTCCAACACCGCCGTCCTCTACGACCCCGCCGGCGACCTCCTGGGAGCCTACCGCAAGATCCACCTGTTCCGCATGATGGAGGAGCCGCGCTACCTGGTGCCCGGCGACCACGCCGTGCTCTGTCCTACCCCCTGGGGAGCGGTGGGTCTGGCGATCTGCTATGACCTGCGCTTCCCGGAGCTGTTCCGCGTCATGGCCCTGGCTGGGGCGGTGCTGTTCCTGGTGCCCGCGCAGTGGCCGGTGCGCCGCATCGAGGCCTGGTACCTGCTGGCCAAGGCCCGCGCCGTGGAGAATGAGCTGTTCGTCGCTGCCGGCAACCGCGTCGGCAGCGAGGGGGACGTGACCTTCCCCGGCGGCTCGCTGGTCGTGGACCCGTGGGGGCGGGCGCTAGTGGAGGGGAACGATCAGGAGGGGCTGTTCGTGGCCCGCCTGGACCTGCACGAGATGCGCAAGGCGCGGCGCTACCTGACCGTCTACGAGGACCGCCGTCCCGAGGCGTACCGGTTGATGAGCGAATCGTCAGCGGATGCAGCAGATTGAGCGGATGTTCCGGCTTTCTGCTGTGTTATCTGCTTTATCCGCTTAATCTGCTGACTTCTTTCTTAATCTCATTCGTCACAACTTAGGCCAAGCCGCCGTGGGCTAAACCCCACGGCTCAAAGCGAAAGCCTGCTCCGCAGGCTCACACAGCCCCCGAAGAGGGCTTCAGCTATGAGCCCGCCGGTTTAGTGGCGGGCGGAAGCCGCAAAGCGGCGATTTCCGGGGCAAGCCGGGCCTTAAGCTGTGAACGATGCTTAATCTAATTTCCGGCTGACCCCGCGCACCGAGATGGTCAGGATCGCCGCGCCCAACCCCAGCAGCGCCAGGGCGTGCGGCCAGACTGCCGCCAGCGTCCCGCCTTTGACCATCACCGTGCGGATCACCACCAGGTAGTGGTACATCGGCACCGCCTGGGCGATGAGCTGCAGCGCCAGCGGCAGGTTCTGGATCGGCACCAGATAGCCGGAGAAGGTGATGTCCACCATCGCCAGGATAAAGACGAAGAGGATCGCCTGTTGCTGGGTGCGCGAGAGGGCGGAGATCAGCACCCCCCAGCCGATCTCGCAGACGATGAACAGGAGGGTGATGCCGAACAGCAGGGCGAACGACCCGCGCAGCGGCACGCCGAAGACGTGGATGGTTACCGCCAGCATCAGCAGGAAATTCACCGCGCCGATGACCAGCGCCGGGATCGCCTTGCCCAGCACCAGTTCCAGCCGGCCCAGCGGGGCGACGATGAGCTGCTCCAGCGTGCCCAGCTCCCGCTCGCGGGCCAGCC
>DAOTYW010000217.1:0-2972 GCA_034434755.1 Anaerolineae bacterium
CGCAGGCCGATCTCCTCCGAGTGGACGCCGGTCTCCTCGGTCAGCGCCTGCCAGCTATAGCGCACCTGCTCGATGCGGCGTTTGCCACGGGCGTAGGGCGCGCTGACGCCCGGAATCTGGAGCATCTTGTGCAGCAAATAGTTGTTGTTGAGGACCGCCACTTCGGCCACCTGGCGCAGCCCCTCCGCGCCGAGGCTCATGGCCCAGGCGTAGGCTTTGAGCACCACCGGGGCATTGCCGTACCACGGCCCGATCTTGCCGATGCTGTCGGGCCGGTCCCAGTCGAGGAAGTAGCGCTGGCCGTCGAAAGCGACCAGCGGGACCGGCAGGAAGCGGGCCAGCGCCTCGGTTGCGCCGACGACGCCCGCCCCCGGCCCGCCGCAGCCGTGGGGTGTGGAAAAGGTCTTGTGCAGGTTGAAATGGCACAGGTCAAACCCCGCCTCACGGGCGCGGGTGATGCCCAAGATGCCGTTGGCGTTGGCCTGGTCGTAGGCGCACAGGCCGCCCGCCTGATGGACCACCTGGACGAACTCGGCAATGCGCGGGTTGTAGATGCCGGTGTCCTCCGGGTTGGTGATCATCAGCCCGGCGGTCCGCTCCGAGACGGCGGCCTTGAGGGCCTCCAGGTCGGGGTAGCCGTCTTCGTCGGGGTAAAGGGTGATGACCTTGAAACCGGCCGTTCGGGCGCAGGCCGCGTTGGAGGGATGGGAGAAAATGGTCGTGATGATTTCGTCCCGCTGTTGCGCCTGGCCACGCGATTCGTGGTAGGCGCGGATGATGGCCGCGTTGGTATAGATGGCCGCCGACCCGGCCCCCGGCTGCAACGAAAAGCGGTCCAGCCCCGAAATCTCTTTCAGAATCTGCTCAAAACGCCACATCACCTCCAGGATGCCCTGGACCGTCTCCTCATCCTGCAGGGGGTGCAGGTCAGCCATCCGGGGTGAGGCGGCCAACTGGTCGTTGATCTTGGGGCTGTACTTCATGGTGCAGGTCCCCTGGCCGACGTCAATGTTCAGGTCGGTCCCCAGGTTCTCCTGGGACAGCCGGTCGTAGTGGCGCAGCACGGCCGGTTGGGAAAGCTCCGGCAGGGCGGGCGGCTCGCGGCGGCGCAGCCCTGCCGGCAACGCGGCCAGCGGATCGCCCACCTGCTCCCTGATCCCTGATTCCAGTCGTGGAACGAGGATGCCCCGCTGGCCCGG
Organism: Anaerolineae bacterium; assembly: GCA_034434755.1. Lineage (GTDB taxonomy): Bacteria > Chloroflexota > Anaerolineae > B4-G1 > DUEL01 > DAOTYW01. The sequence goes on from DAOTYW010000217.1 coordinate 1,200, forward strand.
CTGGCTCAACTCGAAAATGATCGGCTCGTCCCAACGCGCCTGGTGGAAACGGCGCAGCCTGGGGCGTTCCTTCGAGATGTCCCTCATCGTACCACCTCCGTCACTGCCTGGACCAACCGGTCCAGGTCGGCCTGGGTGTGGACCTCGGTCACGCTGTAGAGGGCGCTCTGGCCCAGTTCGGGGAATTCGCGGCTCAGGTCGGCCCCGCCGAAAATGCCCCGGTCCCGCAGCGCCCGGTTGATCTCGGCCACCGTCCGGCCCGTGCCGTTAAAATCCACCACAAACTCGCCGAAATGCACCACCCCGATCCCCGGAGCCCGGACCCCCGCTACCCGATCCAGGTGCAGCATGGCGTACCGGGCGCGGGCCATGATCCCCTCGCCGATCTCGGCCATGCCCTGCGGCCCCATCAGCGCCAGGTACACCCCGGCGGTGATGCCCCACAGGGCGGCCGCTGTGCCGACCCACTCCTTGCCCTCCTCGCGGAGGGCAAAGGAGGTGCGTTCGTAGGCCACGTCGCCAAAGCCGTACTCGCCCGGCACGCGCGTGGGGGCGATGCCGAACAGCCGCGAGGGGTACTCCATCACATAGCGCGGCTCGTCGCGGGTGGCGATAAATCCGCCGTGCCCGCCGCCGTACTGCATGTGGATGCCCAGCGGCTGGATGTCGCCACAGACGATGTCGGCGCCATAGTCGGCGGGGGGCGCCAGCACGCCCAGCGAGATGGGATTGACGCTGACGACGCACTCGGCCCCGTGCTCGTGGGCCAGGGCCGCGATCTCGGCCCCCTGCGTCTCCAGAAAGCCCAGGTAGGAGGGGTTCTCGAAATAGACGGCGGCTGTTTTGTCTGAGAGGGCCGCCCGCAGTGCCTCCAGGTCCATCAGGCCGGTTTGGGGGTCGTAGGGCAACAGCTCGATGTCCATCGCCCGGCGGCAATAATCGCGGATCTTGGACAGTTTGGCCCGGCCCATCGTGCCGCACAGCAACGCTCGCCGCCGCCCCGTGATGCGGGCCGCCATGCGCAGCGCCGTGGCTGCCGCCTGAAAGCCGTCGTAGGTCGGCACGTTGACCACGTCCATGTTGAGCAACTCGCCCATCAGGCTCGTGTACTCGAACAGGGCCTGGAAGCGGCCGTGGTCGTCGTACGGCTCACCGGCGTAGGCGGTCAGGAACTCGCCGCGGCGGTTGACCTCGTCGCAGAGGGCAGGCACGTGGTGCTGGTAGCAACCCGCGCCCAGGAAGCTGAGCGCCTCGCCGCAGGGGGTGTTACGGGCCAGCAGGCCCTCCACGTGGCGTTTCAACTCGTACTCGGAGAGCAGCGGCGGGGGCAGGTCCAGCGGCTTCCGGAGGCGCAGCGCCTCCGGCACATCCTCGTAGAACTCGTCCACCGACTCGGCGCCGACGGCACGCAGCATCTCGGCCCTGGCCGCCGGGACCGAGTTGGGGATGTAAGGGTACACGATCGGTTTCTGTTCATCCATTTTGATTCTCCACAATGCAACATCTCACCCTGCCCGGTGGCCCGTCCACGAGGAGCGGCTCCTGCCCTTCGTCCAGTCCTCGACAACAGCGCCGGGGGTGTGGCCGGACCAGGGCACCATGTGTGCTTCTCTGTCGCCCGGTCGGGCTCCGCTTCGATGGCCGCGTCCAGGCTGCGTTCGAACCGGCCACCGGGCGGGCCTGGCCCGACCCCTGGGAAACAGCAAGGTTATGCCGGACGCTCTTCCGGAGCCGAGAGGCCCGCTCCTGGCCGCATGATCCTGACCTGGAAAG
>DAOTYW010000218.1:0-7881 GCA_034434755.1 Anaerolineae bacterium
GACCACGTCTTCGAGCGGGAGTACCGCACCTCACAGCAGCAACAGGCACACCTCGAACCGCACGTCTGCATCACCTACTGGGACGAGGACGGCCGGCTGGTCGTCCGCTCCAGCACCCAGGTGCCTTTCCACATCCGCCGCATCCTCGCCCCGCTGATCGGCCTGCCGGTCAAGCGCATCCGCGTCGTCAAACCGCGCATCGGCGGAGGGTTTGGCAATAAACAGGAGATGATCCTGGAAGACCTGTGCGCCCTGTTGACCATCCGCACCGGCCGGCCGGTGCGCATGGCCTACAACCGCGTCCAGGAGTTCACCAGCTCGCGCAGCCGCCACCCGCAGATCATGCGCTACAAGGTCGGCGTGACGGACGACGGCGAGGTCGTCGCCACCGAGCTGTACCTGATCGGCGACACCGGCGCCTACGGCACCCACGCGCTGACCGTGCAGATGGTCGGTGGCCAGCGCGGACTGACGCTCTATAACGCCCCCTACTGCAAGTTCGAGTGCGACACGGTCTACACCAACAAGCCCACGCCGGGCGCTTTCCGCGGCTACGGGGCCATGCAGTGCTTCTTCGGCATCGAGACGATCATGGCCGAGATCGCCGACGCCATGGGCTGGGATGTGGTCGAGTTCAAGCGGCGCAACTGGATCCAGCCGGGCGAGGAGATGCTGATGTCGAAGGCGCTCGGCGAGGGACGGGAGGGCTTCGCCCAGGTGGTGCGCTCCTCCGGACTGGAGACCTGCGTGCAGGCCGGGCTGGTGGCGATGGACTGGACCGCGAAGCGGGGGAATGAGAGCTGGAGAAGGGGGGACGGAGCGACGCGGAGGGGGATCGGCATGGCGGTGATGATGCACGGCAGCGCCATTGCCGGGCTGGATATGGCCAGCGCCACCCTCAAGATGAACGACGACGGCTCGTTCAACCTGCTGATCGGGGCCACCGACATCGGCACCGGCTCGGACACGATCCTGGCCCAGATCGCCGCCGAGGTGCTGGGCGTCCCGCTGGACGACATCATCGTCTACTCCTCGGACACCGACTTCACCCCCTTCGACAAGGGCGCCTACGCCTCCAGCACCACCTACTTGAGCGGCGAGGCGGTGCGCAAGGCGGCGCTGGACGTGGCCGAACAGATCAAGACACACGCCGCGCTCTGCCTGGGGCTGGAGAGCAGCGAGGGGCTGGTGCTGCGCGACCGGAAGGTCGTGGCCGCCGACGGGCGCTCGGTCAGCCTGGAGACGGTGGCGCTCAACAGCCTGCACGTCGAGGGCCAGCACCAGATCGCCGCGACCGGCTCGCACGTCTCCTACGAAAGCCCGCCGCCGTTCGGGGCGCAGTTCGTCGAGCTGACCGTGGACACGGAGACCGGTCAGGTGACCGTGGATCGGGCGCTGATGGTGGTGGACTGCGGGCGGATCATCAACCCGCTGACCGCCTCCGGGCAGGTCGAGGGCGGCCTCCAGCAGGTGCTGGGCTTCGCCCACTGCGAGGAGATGGTCTACGACGAACAGGGCCGGCTGCTCAACCCGCGCCTGGGGCCCTACCGCATTTACACGGCGAACGAGATGCCCCGCCTGGAGGTCATCTTCGTCCAGACCGACGAGCCCAGCGGGCCGTTCGGGGCCAAGTCGATCGGCGAGATCTCGATGGATGGCCTGGCCCCGGCCATGGCCGACGCGATCCACGACGCCACCGGCGTGTGGATCCGCCAGGTGCCCTTCACGCCGGAGCGGGTGTGGCGGGCGATGAGAGGGGGGAAGTAAGCAAGTTTGCAAGTTTGCAAGTTTGCAAGTAGGCAAGTGGCGGGGTGATGGGCAAGGCGAGCGGGCGATGAGCAGCGAGGGCGTGGGCGAGATTATCGGGCGATGAGCAGCGAGGACGTGGGCGAGATCGAGCGGCTCGAGCGGGCGATGGCCGCACTGGAGGCGCAGCGGGCGGCCCTGGGCGACGCAGTGGTCGAGGCTGGGCTGGCGCCGATGCGCGCGCGGCTGGCGACCCTGCGGACGCCGCTCGCCGAACAGCGCAAGCTGGTCACCGTGCTCTTCGCCGACGTCTTCGGCTTCACTGCGCTGAGCGAGACGATGGACGCTGAGGACGTGAACGCGCTGATGGACACGCTGTGGCGGCGGCTGGACGCGATCATCATCGCCCACGGCGGGGTAATTGACAAGCACACCGGCGACGCGGTCATGGCGCTGTGGGGGGTCCAGACTGCCCGCGAGGACGACCCGGAGCAGGCCATCCGCGCCGCCCTCTCCATCCTCCAACCTCCACCCTCCAACTTCCAATGTCCAACCCCCACCCTCCAAATCCGCATCGGCATCCATACCGGCCCCGTCTTCCTCGGCGAGATCGGCAGCACCCGCGAGTTCACGGCCATGGGCGACACGGTCAACCTGGCCAATCGGTTGCAGAGCGCCGCGCCGGTCGGCGGCATCCTCATTTCGCACGACACCTACCGCCACGTGCGCGGGGTGTTCGAGGTCACCCCGCAGCAGCCGCTCACCGTCAAGGGCAAGCGCGAGCCGATCCGCACCTACGTCGTCCACCGCGCCCGCCCGCGCGCCTTTCGCCTGCCCACACGCGGCGTCGAGGGCGTCGAGACGCGCATGGTCGGCCGCGAAGCCGAGCTGCAGGCGCTGCAGGACGGTTTTCGAGATGTTTTCACCGGGCGCGCATTGCGCGTCCTGACCGTCGTCGGCGAGGCGGGGATCGGCAAGAGCCGGCTGCTCTACGAGTTCCGTAACTGGACCGAACTACAGCCGGAAGCGCCGTGGCTTTTCCAGGGCCGCGCCGGCGAGGGGATGGTCCGCCTGCCCTATGCCCTCCTGCGCGACATCTTCGCCTTCCGCTTCGACATCCGCGACGGCGACCCACCGGCGGTGGCGCGGGAGAAGCTGGAACGCGGCATCGTCGAGTTCATGCCCGCCGACCCCGGCGCGCTGGAGCAGGCCCACCTCATCGGTCAATGGAGAGCACCGCCCCACCCTCCGAGGCCCCCGATGCCCCAGCCTGTTACGCCGAGAGCCTGCGCATCTTCACCGAGATCGGCGCCGAGGCCGAGCGGGCACGCACCCTGCGCAACTGGGCGCGCTATGAGTGGGCCTGCGGCGACCGGCAGCGCGGTGCGATGATGTGGCGGGAAACGCGGGCGGCCTTCGAGAAGCTGAACATGCCGCTGGAAGTGGCGCGGATGGACAACGAATGGGAACACTTCCACGAATAAGGGCCGGCCGGCGTTCCCCAGCCGGATAGGGTAAAACAGCGATGGCCCGCCTGCCGATCCGCAGCATCCGCCACGTCCAGCGCTACCGCGAGATCGCCGCCGTGCTCATCCGCCACGGCTTCGGCGAGATGTTGGACATGCTGGGCCTGCCTTCGCCGGCCCTGCCGCAGCGGGTGCTGCAGCGGGTGCGCGAGGGCACGCTCTTGCAGGGCGCGCCGCCGCGGTTGCGCATGGCCCTCGAAGAGCTCGGCCCCACCTTCATCAAGCTCGGCCAGGTGCTCAGCACCCGCCCCGACCTCCTGCCGACGGCCTTCATCGCCGAGCTGACCAAGCTGCAGGACACCGTGCCGCCCGGCCCGTGGGCACCGGTGCGGGCGCAGATCGAGGCCGAGCTGGGCGCGCCGCCGGAGGAACTGTTCGCCGAGTTCGCCCCCGTCCCCATCGCCGCCGCCTCGCTCTCGCAGGTCCACGCTGCCGTCCTGCCCACCGGCGAGCCGGTCGTGGTCAAGGTGCAGCGTCCGGGCATCCAGACGGTCATTGACACCGACCTGGAGATCCTCTTCGACCTGGCCCGCCTGCTCCAGAACCGCACCCCGCTGCGGGAGCTGTACGACCTGCCGGGGATCGCTGAGGAGTTCGCCGCCACCCTGCGCGCCGAGCTGGATTTCTGCCGCGAGGGCAGCAACGCCGACCGCTTCCGCGCCAACTTCACCGGCGAAGCGTTCCTGCACATCCCCACGGTCTACTGGGACTACACCACCCGCCGCGTGTTGACGCTGGAGCGGATCAGCGGGATCAAGATTGACGACATCGCTGCCCTCGACGAGGCCGGCTACGACCGCCACCGCCTGGCCACCCACGCGGCGCGGATGATTGTCAAGGAGATCCTGGAGGACGCCTTCTTCCATGCCGATCCGCATCCCGGCAACTTCGTCGCCATGCCCGGCGAGGTCATCGGAGCGATGGACTTCGGCATGGTCGGTCACCTCAGCCGGCGCACCCAGGCCGACCTGATCCGCCTGTACGTCGTCACGGTGCAGTTGGACGAGGACGGCATCGTGGACCAGTTGATCCGCATGGGCGTGACCGGCAGCGTGGTGGATCGCGTCGGCCTGCGCCGCGACGTCTCGCGGCTGCTGCGCAAGTACTACGGCATGCCGCTGAAGACCCTGCGCGCCGGCGAGGTGATTGACGAGGTCATGCCGGTCGCCTTCCGCCATCACCTGCACCTGCCGCCCGACCTGTGGCTGCTGGGCAAGACGCTGGCGATGATGGAAGGCGTGGGGCTGAAGCTGGCTCCCGATTTCGACATCGTCGCCTTCGCCCAGCCGTATGTCCGCCGCTTCATCCTGCAACTGGCTGCGCCGGAGCGGTGGGCGCCGGCGGCGCTGCGCGGCGCGGACGACTGGCTGGAAATGCTGGCGATGTTCCCCCGCATCGGCACGCAGTTGCTGACCCGCGTCGAGCGCGGCGATCTGGAGGTGAAGCTCGACCTCCAGGGGCTGGACCGGTTCGTCGCCCGGCTCGACCGCTCGGTCAGCCGGCTGACGGTGGGCCTGCTGCTGGCGGCGCTGATCGTCGGGCTGGCCCTGCTCATCCCGGCCTTCAACCTGGGCGGGCAGATCAGCTTGGCGACCGTCCTGATCATCGCCGGCTTCCTCGGCGCCAGCCTGCTGGGACTGTGGCTGATCTACTCCATCTGGCGCTCGAGAAGATAGAGGGTTGTCAACGGATTCTTGGAGCGGATCGAACGGATAGGGTGTATGCGAGACGTTCTCCGTTCAATCCGTTCCGGAAATCCGTTGACAGCCTGTCCAGGAGGCTCTCCATGAGCGACACGTGGAAAGTAGCGACCTTCAACGCCAACTCGCTGCGCAGCCGGCTGGAGCAGGTGCTGGACTGGCTGGCGCGCGAGTCCCCCGACGTCCTGGCCATCCAGGAGACGAAGGTGCAGGACGCCGATTTCCCGGCCCAGCCGTTCCGCGACGCCGGCTACCACGTCGTCTTCCGCGGGCAGAAGGCGCACGCCGGCGTGGCGATCGTCAGCCGGCAGGAGCCGCAGGAGGTCGCCGCCGGGCTGGACGACGGCGGCGAGCCGGACGCGCCGCGCCTGCTGCGGGCGGTGATCGCCGGCATTCCGGTCGTCAACACCTACATCCCGCAGGGCCGCGCGCTGGACTCGGAGCAGTTCGCCTACAAGCTGGCCTGGCTGGCGCGGCTGGGCGATTTCTTCGCCCGCCACTACGCGCCCGACCAGCCGCTGCTGTGGATGGGCGATTTCAACGTCGCGCCGGAAGCGATTGACATTCACGATCCCAAGGGGCTGGCCCTGCACGTCGCCTTCCATCCCGATGTCCGCGCCGCGCTGGAGCGGGTGCGCCGGTGGGGCTTCGTGGACGTCTTCCGCCGGCACCATCCCGACGAGCCGGGGCAGTATACCTACTGGGACTACCGCGCCGTGGGGGCGGTGGATCGCAACATCGGCTGGCGGGTGGACCACGTCTGGGCCACGGCGCCGCTGGCCGGGCGCTCCGTGCGCGCCTGGATTGACGTGGCCGCGCGGCGGGCCGAGCGTCCATCCGACCACACCTTCCTGGTCGCCGAGTTCCGACTGTGAGCGGGCGACCAGCCGGCCCTGATCGGCCTTCCGAGACCCGTCAGGTCTTTCTGGGCTCTCTGTGGTATAATTGGCTCACTTCAATGCAAGGAGCGAACGATGAGTGAGACCACGCCGGCGCCTGTCGAGCAGGACATCCAGCGCATCCGTGAGGCGCTGAAAGAAGTCTACGACCCGGAGATCCCGATCAACGTCATGGACCTAGGGCTGGTGCGCAAGATCGAGGAGGTCGAGGGGGAGATCCATATCACGATGATCCTCACCGCGCCGTTCTGTCCCCTGGCCAGCATGATCGTCGAGCAGGCCCGCGCGGCGGCCCAGGCGGTCACCGGGCGAAGGGTGCGGGTGACGCTGGGGATGGAACGGTGGGAGCCGTCCATGATGGCGCAGCCGCCCGGCGGGCAATAGGCACAGATGGACAACCTCTTGGAGATCATCCGGCGACACGGGACAGCGCGCTCACTCGCCCCCGGCGAAGTGCTGCTGCGCCAGGGGATGGCGAGCGACGGCCTGTATCTCCTTCAACAAGGCCGGCTGGGCGCCTACCGCGAGGAAGGCGAGGCGCTGTTCTTCCTCTCCGAGATCCAGCCCGGCGAGATTGTCGGCGAGGTGGGCGCGATCACCGGCTGGTCGCGCACGGCCACGGTCAAGGCCGAAGAACCGTCGGTGGTGATTTTCCTCTCCGAGGTTGACTTCCGCCGTCTGCTGGGCGAGTTCCCGCAGGTGGCCGCCGACGTCATCTGTCAGATAGGAGAGCGGTTGACCGCCGCCGATATGACCCGCGTGAACCTGGGCCGGTCGTACACCGAGGCGCTCGACCGCACACAACTGCTCTGCTCGGAGAAGGAACGGCTGGAGGAGCTGCTGCGCCTGCGCGAGGAACTGGCCGAGATGATCGTCCACGACCTGCGCAACCCGCTGGCGGTGATCGCCGGCGGGCTACAGTTGCTAGTCGGACCGGTGGATCGGCAAAGCATCGCCGACGTGGTGGCGATGATCCAACGATCGGTGCAGCGAGCGCAGAGCCTGGTCGAGATGCTGGCGGATATCGCCCGCCTGGAATCGGGGGGCGTCCAGCTCCAGCGCGTTCCGCTGGAGCTGAGCGAGCTGGTCGTCGAGGCCGTGCAGCAGGAGAACGTGCTGGCGCAGGCCGGCAGCGTGACGTTGGAGAATCGGCTTGCGGCTGGCCTGCCCGCCGTGCGCGCCGACCGCGACTGGTTGCTGCGGGTGCTGGTCAACCTGCTGGACAACGCGCTGAAGTTCACCCCCGCCGGCGGACAGGTGTGGGTGGAGGCGGAGGAAGACGCGGAACAGGTCCGCGTGGCCATCGTGGATACCGGTCCTGGCATCCCGCCGGAGGAGCGAGAGCGCATCTTCGAAAAGTTCACCCAGATCAAGGGGCGCGTCGGGAGCCGCAAGGGCTCTGGGTTGGGGCTGGCGTTCTGTCGCCAGGCGATCCAGGCCCACGGCGGGCGCATCTGGGTGGAGGAAGGCCCCGGCGGGGTCGGCAGCCGCTTTGTGTTTACGCTAGACAAGGCGTAGGGCGGGCCCATCCCCGCCCGCCCTACGGTTTCACGGCTCCGGCGCCGGGCCGTGGCCCGGCGGGATCGTCTCCCCCTGCGGGATGCTGCGCAGGTACCAGCAGGAGACGAAGCGCACGTCCTCCCATACGTACCCGGCGTCCTCGAAGGCCTCGATGTCCACGATCCAGTGCCGCACCCCGTTCTCCAACTGGTAGATGTGCGGGCTGTCGGTGCATTTCAGCAGCACGTGGATCGGCGGGCCGATCTCGAAGTCATCCAGGTAGCCGTCGGGCACGATATGCACATCACCCCAGGTGTAGCCGTAGTGCTCGAAGGCATCGAGGCTACTGATCCAGCGGAACTGGTCGTTCTGAAAAACGTAGATCTCGGGGTCATCTTCCTCTTTCACCACCAGCCCGTCGCGGATGATCAGGGAGGCGGTGTCGGGCATCGCCGTGGCCAGGGTGGTGCCATGGCGATCGAAGGGGATGTTGATCAGCACGACGGCGAT
>DAOTYW010000219.1:0-3422 GCA_034434755.1 Anaerolineae bacterium
TGACACCTCCTGACTGAGAGACGCGGTGACGCGGTGACGGGGTGACGCGGTGACGGGGTGACGCGGTGACGCGGTGACGGGGTGACGCGGTGACACCGTGTCTCCGTGTCTCCGTGTCTCCGCGTCTCCGTGTCTCCGTGTCTCCGCGTCTCCGTGTCTCCGTGTCTCCGCGTCTCCGCGTCTCCGTATCTCCGCGTCTCCGCGTCTCCGTATCTCCGCGTCACCGTGTCTCCACGTCCCATTCTACCACACGGTTGACAGACGGGAAATCGCGGGTATACTGGCAGGCACGACGGAGAGTGAACCATGTCCATCCTGCGTGATCTCTCACTGATCCTCCTGGTAGTCGAAGCGGCGTTGGTGGCGCTGGCCATCCTGGCCGCGCTGGCTGTGGTCAACTACTTCCTGCTCCGCTCCCGCTGGTGGCGCGTGATCCCTGGCTGGTTCGCCGTGGCGCGGGGCTACCTGGCCCTGGGGCTGCGGATCGTGGAGCGCGTCTGCCGCTTCATCGCCATGCCGATCCTGGTCATCGGGAGCGCGACGGCCGGGCTGAGCCGGGCCGCGCGGGCGCTGCCGGGGGAGCGACAGTCGGAACAAACGAGGAGCGCAACGTGAACCTGCGAACGAGAGTGCTGATCCTGGGCGGCGTCGTCGGGGCGCTGCTGGGGGTGGGTGCGGCCTACCTCTACCTGCGTTCGACGCCGGTGACGGTGGACGAGGAGGGGAACGAGAAGCTGCCCCCCGTCCATTCGGGCAAGGCCCTCACCGCCAGCCTGGGCGTGCTGACGGCGATCCGCCAGATCGTCGGCCTGGGCCAGCCCGGCGCTTGATGGACCTTCCCACCGTTCAGGGCTGGGAGCGGCTGTGGGCCGACGGGGTGGAGGAATCGTCCCGCTGGCGCCAACCCGACCCGGCGGTGATGGAGTGGGCGGGGGGACTGGCGGCAGGCGCGCGGCTGCTCGACCTGGGCTGCGGCGTCGGGCGGCACAGCGTCGCCCTGGCGCGGCTGGGTCTGCAGGTCGTCGCCGCCGACATCGCCCCGTCGGGCCTGGCGGCCTGCGCGAGCTGGCTGGCCCGTGAGCGATTGCCCGTCCGCCTGGCCCGCCACGACATCGCCCACCTCCCCTTCGCCGATGGCGCGTTCGACGCGCTGCTCTCCTTCCACGTCATCTACCACACCACCGTCGCCGGCCTGCGCGCCGCGCTGGGCGAGGTCCGCCGCGTCGTGCGCCCCGGCGGCGCGCTCTACCTCACCTTTGTCGGGCGGGTCGCGCAGCGCATGGCCCGCTACCGCGCCGACGTCGCCCGCGGCATCTGCCAGGAACCCGAACCCTTCACCTTCGTCTACGTACAGGACGCGCCCGACGACAAGGACCTCCTGCACCATTACAGCGACGAGGCGGAGGTGGGCGAACTGCTGCGCGACTTCATCGTGGAGTCCCTCGTGCCGGTGCAGACGCGGCACGTGGACCCCGGCCTCCTCCATCCCGTCGGCCTGCACTACCACGTCCGGGCCTGGCGGCCCCGCTGATCGCCCTCCGCTCGATCCCACGTAGCATGTCCATCCATCGCACCCTGGCCATCGCCGGCAAGGAGTTCCGGCACATCTTCCGCGACCTGCGCACCTTCTTCCTGGTCACGATCTCTCCGGCGTTCCTGCTGCTGACCCTCTCCTACATCTTCGCCCTCGATGTGCAACAGTCGGAGTTAGCAGTGTGGGACCTGGACGGGAGCGCGCTCTCCCGCCAGTACGTGGCTGTGCTGACCGCCGACGGCGATTTCCACATCCATCAGTGGGTGAGTTCGTACGACGAGATGGAACAGCTGTTGCTGAACGGGACGGCGAGCGGCGGGGTGGTCATTCCGGCGGGCTTCGAGGCCGGCCTGCGGGCCGGCCAGCCGGTGCGCGTGCAGGCGGTGGTAGATGGGGTGGATCCCATCTCCGCGCGGCAGGTAGTCTTCAACCTGGGGCAGCGCACCGCCGCCTTCGCCGTCCAGTCCGGGACGCAGCCCATCGTCAGCGCCGGGGGCATCGAACTGCGCAGCGTGGTCTGGTACAACCCGACGCTCCAGTCGCTGATCAGCATGGTGCCGGGCCTGATGCCGATCGTCCTGTGCATGCCGGCGCTGGCGCTGGCGCTGGCCCTGGCGCGGGAGAAGGAGACCGGTTCGTTCGAGGGGCTGATCGCCACGCCGGTGCGCGGGCCGGAGTACCTGGTCGGCAAGCTGATCGCCTACGTCAGCAACGGCATGGTCGCCGTGCTGTTGTCCTGGCTAATGGCCGTGCTCTACTTCCGCGTCCCCTTCCGTGGCAGCCTTTCCCTTTTCTTGCTGTTGGGCGCCGACTACCTGCTGGCGAGCATGGGCTTCAGCCTGCTGATCGCCAACTTCGTCCGCAGCCAGCAGACGGCGATGTTCCTGGTGCTGATGGTCTTCTTCATCCCCGGCTTCTTCGTCGCCGGTTTGATCACCCCGGTCAGCAGCGGCGGCCTGGGGTCGAAGCTGGTCGCCTACGCGCTCCCGGCCTCCCACTTCATCACCATCAGCCGGGCGGTGTTCCTGAAGGGCGTGGGGCTGGTTCCGCTCGCCGTGCCGACCCTGGCCTTGCTGGGGATGGGCGCGGTCGGGCTGGGGGGCAGCCTGCTCATGTTCCGCAAACGGCTCGGATGAGATGAACCACGAGGGACGCCAGGCGGAGATTCCTGTGTGTCCTTCGTGGTGAGGAACACAGAACGATGGCGCTGCGCGTCCTGAACCTGGTCGGGAAAGAGATCATCCAGTTCGCCCGCGACCGGCTGCTGACGGCGTTCCTGTTCCTGCTGCCGTTGCTGCAACTGCTGCTGCTGGCCCAGGCGACCGGACAGGGGATCACCAATCTGCGCGTAGCGGTGCTCGACCTGGACCGCTCGGCGGTGACGCGGCGGCTAACCGCCGAGATGGACAACCGCGACGAGCTGGTCGTGCGCTACTTCGTGCGCGACGAGGATGAACTGCGGACGTTGATCGAGACGGGACGGGCGGATGCGGGGGTGATCTTCCCCCAGGGGCTGGCCGCTGACCTGTTCGACCCGGCCCGCACGGCGCAGGTGCGGATGGTGGTGGACGGCTCGAACTCGCTGGTGGGGTCGGTAGCGCTGAGCGCGGTTGGCGCCGTGCTGACCGATTACGGGGGGGAACGACTGAGCGAACGGGGGATCGTCGCCCAGTCGCCGGTCGAGCTGCGGGTGACGACCTACTACAATCCCACCTACAATACCCGCGTGTTCAGCATCCCGGCGCAGGTGGGCTTCATCACCTACCAGATCAGCCTGGCGGTGGCCTCGTTGGGGCTGGCCCGCGAGCGGGAGCTGGGCACGCTGGAGCAGCTCATCGTCGCCCCGCTGGGCCGGCTGGAACTGGTGCTGGGCAAGGCGATCCCGGCG
>DAOTYW010000220.1:0-4180 GCA_034434755.1 Anaerolineae bacterium
GCGCTGGCGGCGGAGATGCGGCTGCGCTACGAGACCGCCGAGGAGATCGCCGCCCGCGCCGGCTTCGATCCCCAGGTGGCCTACCCGCTGCTCAAGGGCATGGCCCGCAAGGACGCGATCCAGGCTCGCCGCCGGGAGGGGCAACTGGTCTTCATGCTCCTCCCCTTCGTGGTTGGCATCTACGAGGGACAGCTCCCGCGCATGGATGCCGAACTGGCGGCGTTGGCCGAGCAGTACTTCCAGGAGGTCGGCGGTCGGACGATCCTGGACGCTGCCCCGCCCATCCATCGGGTCATCCCGGTTCAGGAAGCGATCTCCTTCGACCTGGAGGTCTTTCCCTATGAGCGGGCCGCCGCGATCGCGGAGAGCGCCAAATCCTGGGGGGTGCGCGAGTGCATCTGTCGGGTGCAGAAGCGCGCCATTGGCCAGGGCTGCGATTATCCCCTGGAGACCTGTGTGGTCCTGGCACCAGTGGAGAACGCGTTCCCCGAAGGCGGAGCGACGCGGTCCATCACTAAAGAGGAAGCGCTGGGAATCCTGCGCATGGCGGAGGAGGCCGGCCTGGTACACACCACCGGCAACTTCCGCGACCGCCACTACTATATCTGCAACTGCTGCCCGTGCTGCTGCGCGGTGCTGCGGGGGTTGACCGAGTTCAACGTCCCCACCGCCGTCGCCCGGTCGGGCTTCCGCGCCGCCGTGGACGAGGCGGCCTGCCTGGGCTGCGGCGCGTGCGTCGAGCGCTGCCACTTCGGCGCGCTGACGCTGCCGGGGGAGGTAGCGGTGGTGGACCCGGCGCGTTGCCTGGGCTGCGGCGTCTGCACGACGGCCTGTCCAACGGAGGCCCTGCGCCTGGAGCGCCGTCCGGACGCGGAAGTGGTCGAGCCGCCGGCCAGCATTGAGGAATGGATGCTGCGCCGCGCCCAGGCGCGCGGGATCCCGTTGGAGGAAATCCTGTAGGACTTGACATTCTCCGTTGCATCACTATACTTACAGTAGTCCGTGTTCCAACCCCCCACCCCAGGAGGAGTTTGCAATGGCCGAGATCAAGCGTCCCTGGCTCGAGAGGTACGACAAGGGAGTCCCGTTCCACATTGACTATCCCCCTGTCCCTCTCCAATACTTCCTCGAAGAGGCCGCGCGGAAGTATCCCGACCATGTCGCTCTGATCTTCAAAGGCGGCAAGGTGACTTATCGGGAGCTGAACGAGGCCTGTGACCGCATGGCGGCTGCCCTGGCCAAGATCGGGGTCAAGAAGGGCGACCGGGTGGCGCTGCTGCTGGTCAACTGTCCCCAGTTCCTCATCTCCTACTTCGGCGTCCTCAAAGCGGGCGGCATTGTCGTGGCCTGTAACCCGCTCTACGCGCCGCCAGAGCTGGAACACCAGATCAACGACTGCGGGGCTGAGGTAATCGTCACGATGAGCCGCTACTACCCGGTGGTCCAGCAGATCCGCCGCAACACGCCGCTCAAGACGGTCATCGCCACGAACATCAAGGAGTACCTCCCGTCCCATCTGCGCATCCTCTACACCCTGGTGAAGGAGAAGAAGGAAGGCGATCGGGTGGAACTGGCGCCGGGTGACCTGTGGTTGCAGGATGTCCTGGCTGCCCACGCGCCGTCGGAACGGCCCAGGGTCGAGTTCGATCCGATCGGAGACGTGGCGATCTTCCAGTACACCGGCGGCACCACTGGCGTCTCCAAGGGGGCGATGGACACCCACCGCAACCTGGTCGCCAACGCGCTGCAGATCAAGTCCTGGCTGCCGGACGCGCGCGAGGCGGGCGAGATCGTCTTGATCGCGCTCCCGCTCTTCCACGTCTACGGCATGGTGGCGGCGATGTGCTTTGGGCTGTCCGTGGCCGCGACGATGGTGCTGATCCCCAACCCGCGCGATATGGACGACGTGTTGGGCAGCATCAACAAGTACAAGCCCACCATCTTCCCCGGCGTGCCGACGATGTATAACGCGATCAACCATCACCCCAAGGTGCTGGAGGGAAAGGTGGACATCAAGTCCATCCGCGCCTGCATCAGCGGTTCGGCCCCGTTGCTGCGCGAGACCCAGACCACGTTCGAGAAGCTGACCGGCGGCAATCTGCGTGAGGGCTTTGGCCTGAGCGAAGCGCCCACTGCTACCCACTGCAACCCGATGTATGGCGAGAACCGCGAGGGCAGCATCGGCCTGCCACTGCCGGATGTGGATGCCGCGATCGTGGATCTGGACACCGGCAGCCGTTTCCTGGACATCGGCGAGGAAGGTGAGCTGGTGCTGCGCGGCCCGCAGGTGTTCAAGGGCTACTGGCAGATGCCGACCGAGACGGCCAACGCGCTGCGCCAACTATCCGATGGCAACACCTGGCTCTTCACCGGCGACATCGCCAAGATGGACGCCGACGGCTACTTCTACATCGTGGACCGCAAGAAGGACATGCTGATCAGCGGCGGCTACAACGTCTACCCCCGCGAGGTCGAAGAGGTGCTCAAGCAGCACCCGAAGGTGTTGGACGTAGCCGTCGCCGGCATCCCTGACCCCTACCGCGGCGAGACGGTGAAGGCGTGGATCGTGCTCAAGCCGGGCGAGACGGCCACCGAGGAAGAGATCATCGAGTGGTCGAAGGAGCGACTGGCCAAGTACAAGTACCCGCGCTACATCGAGTTCCGCCCCGAATTGCCGAAGACCTTTGTCGGCAAGACGTTGCGGCGCATGCTGGTGGCGGAGGAGCGGGCGCGGGCGACGCAGGAGAGGCCGGCAGGAGAGTAGTCGCGACGGCCGGTCAAGGCATTCGGACGAGAAGAGCGTAGGGCGGGTCGGCGGCCCGCCTCTGGCATCACGCCGGCACCGGACGCGCCGGACGGCCCAGTTTGGACCCCGTTGAAGGCGTGGCGACCTCGCCGGTGGCGGGCCGCGGCGGGCGGGGTTTCTCGGCCACCGGCTTCGCCGGCAGCGGCCGCCCCTCGATCACCGCCGTCAGCTCCTCACCGTCCAGCGTCTCCACCTCGATCAGCCGATCAGCGACCGCGTCCAACTGGGCGCGGTGCTCGGCCAGCACTGTCCTGGCCCGCTCATAAGCGGCCTGGACGATGCGCCGCACTTCCTCGTCAATCTGCTGCGCCACCGCCTCGCTGTAGTCGCGCTGCTCACCGATCTCCTTGCCCAGGAAAACCAGTTCCTCTTTCTGCCCGAAGGTCATCGGGCCCAGTTTCTCGCTCATCCCGTAGCGGGTGACCATCGCCCGGGCGATCTCGGTCACCTGCTCCAGGTCGTTGGCCGCGCCGGTGGTGACATCGTCGAAGGCCAGCTCCTCCGCTGCCCGCCCGCCCAGGGCCAGGGCGAGCTGGCTTTCCATCTTCCGGCGGGTGATGACCGTGCGGTCCTCTTCCGGTAGGACCATCGTATAGCCGCCCGTGAGCCCGCGGGCGACGATGGAGACCTTGTGCACTGGGTCACACTCCGGCAGGAAATGGGCCACCAGGGCGTGGCCAGCCTCGTGATAGGCAGTGATGCGGCGTTCTTCCGCCGATAGCAGGCGGCTGCGGCGCTCCGGCCCGGCGACCACCCGCTCGATCGCTTCCTCGAAATCCGGCATCATGATCAGGCGCTTGTTCTGCCGGGCGGCCAGGATCGCCGCCTCGTTGACCAGGTTGGCGATGTCCGCCCCGACGAACCCCGGCGTGGCCTTGGCCAGCCTGGACAGATCAATATCCTCGGCCAGCGGCTTGCCGCGCGTGTGCACGCGCAGGATCGCCTCCCGTCCGCGCATATCGGGCCGGTCGAGCACCACCCGCCGGTCGAAGCGCCCCGGCCGCAGCAGCGCCGGGTCGAGGATGTCCGGGCGATTGGTCGCCGCCACGACGATAACGTTCGTGTCGGTGTCGAAACCGTCCATCTCGACCAGGATCTGGTTGAGCGTCTGTTCCCGCTCGTCGTGGGAACCGCCCAGGCCCGCTCCCCGGTGGCGGCCCACCGCGTCAATCTCGTCCAGGAAGACGATGCAGGGGCTCTGCCGCTTCGCCTGATCGAACAGGTCGCGCACGCGCGAAGCGCCGACGCCGACGAACATCTCGACGAAATCGGAGCCCGAGATGCTAAAGAAGGGCACACCGGCCTCGCCGGCGACCGCCCGCGCAAGGAGGGTTTTACCGGTTCCGGGTGGGCCGTAGAGCAGCACGCCCTTGG
>DAOTYW010000221.1:0-5322 GCA_034434755.1 Anaerolineae bacterium
CCGACGATGGTGCCCATCGTGTGCGTGCCGTGCTGGTCGTAGTCCAGCGGCACGGGAGAGCCGCCGGGGCCGTCCCACCAGTTGTAGTTATGGTCGTAGACCCCGCCGCCCAGGTTGCCGCGGTAGGAGTTGATCAAGGCCGGGTGGTCCC
This sequence comes from Anaerolineae bacterium, assembly GCA_034434755.1. Taxonomy (GTDB): domain Bacteria; phylum Chloroflexota; class Anaerolineae; order B4-G1; family DUEL01; genus DAOTYW01. The sequence continues at coordinate 152 of DAOTYW010000221.1, forward strand.
ATTGGACGCCGGTATCCAGGTCGCCGACGATGGCCCCGGTGCCGGTGATGCCCAGGGTGGCCCAGACGTCTGGCGCGTGGACGCGGGTGATGTTCCACTCGATGGCGGTCGGTCGGACGAGGGAAGTGGAGTCCAGCGAGATCGGTTCCGGGTAAGCCGGGTAGAGGTAGTCAATGCGGGCGATCTCGGGCCGGCGGGCCAGTTCCTGCACCAGGGCAGCGTCGGCGCTGACCTGGATCATGTTGCGGATCCAGTAGGAGCGGTAGGGGATGCCGCGTCGTTCCAGGTAGGCGCGCAGCGGTGGCTGGGTGCGCTCGGCGGTCTGGGTGAGTTGTTCGTACACATAGCGGGTGCGCTCGGTGCGCGTGGCCAACTGTGCGGCGCCATCTACGTTCGCCTGCTCGCGCAGGATGAGCAGGATCTCGGCCTGTCCGTCTCGCCCAATTACCTTCCAGATGTAGGGGTCAATGGGCGCTGTCTGGGGCGCAGCGCGGGCGACAGTGAAGAAGGTGAGAGAGAGGAGCAGGGAGACCAGGATGAAACCGGGCAGGATACGCAAGCGATTCATCGTCATTCCTCCAGGAGTGGGTTTGGATTGCAGATCGTGAATTTCCATCCCATCGGGCAGTGGTCACCTCCTGTGATCTATCTGGTCCAGGGTATACGCGAGTGAGTGTATAGTACCCCGTATTGACCCGCTTGTCAATCGGGGATCCATGGTTGACAAATCACTCTTTCCGGCTATAATAACCCCTCGTGGCCGGGCCATGGGGCGCGGCCGGATTGCGATTTTCGGAGGCAGCAGTGTACGCAGTCGTGCGAACGGGTGGAAAACAATACCGCGTGCAGGCCGGCGATCAGCTCCTGGTCGAGAAGTTGCCCGTCGTCTCCGGGCAGCAGGTGACCCTCGACGAGGTCCTCCTGGTGGCTGAGGCCGATCGGGTGCAGGTCGGCACCCCCCTGGTCGAGGGGGCGAAGGTGATCGCCACGGTGATGGCTCAGGAGAAGGGGCCCAAGGTGCGCATCTTCAAGTACCGTCCGAAGGAACGATACCGCGTGCGCAAGGGCCATCGGCAACTGCTGACCCGCCTGCGCGTGGAGCAGATCAAGGCGTAGGGTGAGGGGAGACAGGCATGGCGCACAAGAAGGGCGGCGGCAGCAGCAAGAACGGTAAGGATAGCCACAGCAAGCGGCTGGGCGTCAAGAAGTACAGCGGCGAACAGGTCCGCGCCGGCAACATCCTCGTTCGCCAGCGCGGCATGACCATCCAGCCGGGCCATAACGTCGGCATGGGCAAGGACTACACCCTGTTCGCCCTGCTGGACGGGTACGTTTGTTTCGAGCCGGCCCGCGATCAGCGGCGGCAGGTCAGCGTCTACCCGGAGCGGAGGTAATCGTCTGTGAAGAAGGACATCCATCCCGAATACTACCCTCAGGCCCAGGTCGTCTGCGCCTGCGGGAACACCTGGACTGTCGGGGCAACCGTCCCGACCATCCGCACCGATGTCTGCAACAAGTGTCATCCGTTCTTCACCGGCGAGCAGCGCATCGTGGACGCGGAGGGGCAGGTGGATCGCTTCATCAGCCGCCTGCGCCGGCGCGACGAGATGCTGGTCGAGCAGCGCAGCCGTCGGGAGAGCGCGCGCTCGCCCGAACAGCCGATCGGCGTGCTGGAGTTGGGCTCGCGCCCGGAGAAGGCGCTGGCCGACGCCGGCCTGCAAACCATCGGCGACGTGCTGGCGAAGCTGGCCGAGGGCGATGAGACGCTCACCGACTTGCGCGGCTTCGGCCTCAAGTCGCTGGCCGACTTGAAGAAGAAACTCCGCGCCCGTGGCTTTGTCCTGCCGGGCGACCAGTCCCCGACGGCAGAGTCGGGTGAGGAGAGCGAGGCGTAGGGGCTGGCAGCCACCGTGAGAGTCCCGGGGGCAGGTGATTCCCTATCATCTGCCCCCGGTTTCATTGCCAGCATCAGGCCTGGCAGGCAGATTGTGCCCAACCCTGCAGCAGGGCAGGCAGGTATTGGGAGGAGGGGAAATGTACGGTAAACCGAGTGGCGGCTGGATCGAGGTCATCTGCGGCAGCATGTTCTCCGGCAAGACTGAGGAACTGATCCGGCGCGTGCGCCGGGCGCAGATTGCCCGCCAGAAGGTGCAGGTTTTCAAGCACAGCCTGGACGCCCGCTACGCTGTGCGTGAGGTCGCCTCGCACAACGGGCTGCAACTGGAGGCCGTGCCGGTGGAGACTACCGACCAGATGCGCGGGCGGATCGAGCCGGACACGACCGTGGTGGCGATTGACGAGGGCCAGTTCTTCGACCAGGACTTGGTCGTTCTGTGCCGCGAGCTGGCCGACGGCGGGCGGCGGGTGATCGTCGCCGGGCTGGACATGGACTTTCGCGGCGAGCCGTTCGGGCCGATGCCCCAACTGATGGCCGAGGCGGAGCGGGTAGACAAGACCCAGGCGATCTGCGTCGTCTGCGGCGGCCCGGCCAGCCGTACCCAACGGCTGATTGACGGCCAGCCGGCAGCCTACGACGACCCGGTGATCCTGGTCGGGGCCAGCGAGGTCTACGAGGCCCGCTGCCGGGGATGTCACAGGATCGCGTATCGCTAATCGCGTATCGCATATCGCTTATCGTGCCGTGCAGACTACGATCCTCGATAGGCGATAGGCAATACGCGAGAGGAGGGATGAGAATGTCACTGCCGCAAGCTATCGAGCGGGTGCTGTTGGACGAGCGGACCATCGCCCGGCGGGTCGCTGAGTTGGCCGCCCAGATCAGCGCCGACTACGCCCAGGCTGGCGAGCTGGTGCTCGTCGGCGTGCTCAAGGGGTCGTTCATCTTCCTGGCCGACCTGGCCCGCCGCCTGACGGTGCCGAACCGGGTGGATTTCATCGCCATCTCCAGCTATAACCGGGGATCGATCAGCACCGGCGTGCGGCTGATCATGGACACGCGCACGCCCGTGTCCGACCGGCACGTCCTGATTGTTGAGGACATTGTGGATACCGGCCACACGCTGGATTACCTGATGCGCGCCTTCGCGGCCCGTCAACCCGCCTCGCTGCGCACCTGCGTGCTGACCAGCAAGCCCGCCCGCCGTGAGGTGGACGTCACGGTGGACTACCTGGGCTTCGAGATCCCCGACGTCTGGGTGGTTGGCTACGGCCTGGACTACGCCGACCAGTTTCGCACGTTGCCGTACATCGCCGCGCTCAAGCCGGAGGTCTATCAATCATAGGACAGACCACCGACCATGGTCCGACGATGGCGGCCTGTGGTCGAGAAAAGAGGGGGCGAGAAATGGGTTTGCAGGATGACGTGGCGAAGGTGTTGATTCCGCCCGATGCGCTGCAGGCGCGGATCAGCGAGTTGGCCGCTGAGATCAACGCGACCTACACGGACGCCGACCGCCTGATCCTGGTCTGTGTGCTCAAAGGCGCCTTCATGTTCCTGGCCGATCTGACCCGCCAACTCACGGTCCGCCACGAGGTGCATTTCATGGAGACCTCGTCCTACGGCGCGGCGACCTCCAGCAGCGGGGTGGTGCGCATCCTGCTCGACCTGGAGCGGAGTATCGAGGGGCGGCATGTGCTGATCGTGGAGGACATCATTGACTCTGGGCGCACGCTGAGCTACATCACCCGCAACCTGCGCACGCGCAACCCGGCCAGCCTGCGCGTCTGCACCCTGCTGAGCAAGCCCTCCCGCCGCGAGATGCAGGTGCCGGTGGACCTGGTCGGCTTCGAGATCCCCGATGAGTTCGTCGTCGGCTACGGGCTGGACTACGCCGAGGAGTACCGCAACCTGCCGTTCGTCGGCGTGCTGAAGGAAGAGGTTGTGCAGGAGAGGTAAGCAAGTATGCAAGTGTGCAAGTATGCAAGTATGCAAGTGTGCAGGTAGACAAGAATTATTGCATACTTGCACACTTGCATACTTGCACACTTGCATACTTGCACACTTGCATACTTGCATACTTGCATACTTGCACACTTGCACACTTGCACACTTGCATACTTGCATACTCTAGAGGTAGGGGGTGAGCAGGGCCAGGATGCGCGTCAGCGGGGCGATGTCGTCCGCGCTGAACTGGGCCAGCCTGTCCGAGTCAATGTCCAACACGGCGACGACCCGTTCCCCCTTCATCACCGGCAGGGCGATCTCGCTGCGCGAACGGGGGTCGCAGGCGATATGGTCGGGAAACGCCTCGACATCCGGCACGACCACCGGCTGAGCGGTGCGCGCACAGTGCAGGCAGACGCCGCGCCCCCGCAGCACCTGACAGGCCACCGGCCCCTGGTACGGCCCGACGTGTAACTCGTCCTCGCCGGCGACGAAGTAGAAGCCGGTCCAGAAGTGGTGACCCATCTTGTGGTGCAGCACGGCCACGATCGTCGCCATCGCCGCCAGCAGGTTCGGCGACTGGCCGACGATCAGCTCCGCTAATTGGGCAGTGATGCGCTCGTAGCGACCAGCTCTCCGTTCATCCATTTCTCCCCCTTCAGAGGCGCTGCCAGACCTGCGCCGCCAGCTCCCGCGAGCGGGCAGTGATCCTCTCTTCATCCAGCGTCAGCAACTGACGGTCGCGCATCAGCACGCGCCCGGCGCAGACGGTCGCCGTGATCGCCGACGCCTCCAGCCCGAAAAGCAGATGCCAGGGCAGGTTGCCTGCCGTCAGCGGCGTGGTCGGGCGGTGGTCCAGGAAGACCAGGTCGGCGGCAGCGCCGGGGGCCAGTTCGGCCAGTTGCAGGCCGGGCCAGAAGACGCGGGCCAGGGCGGCGTTGTGCTCATAGAGCAGCCGCAGCGCCAGGTCGCCGGGCATCGCCCGCGGGTCGCGCTGGTTCAACTTGTGCACCAGGTAGGCGGCCTTCATCTCGGCGAACATGTTGTTGGAGAAGCCGTCGTTGCCCAGGCTGACGTGCACCCCCGACCGCAGCATCCGCTCCACGGGCGCGACCCCCACGCCGTTGTTCATGTTCGAACGCGGCTGGTGGGTGACCCAGGTACCGGTCTCGGCCAGGGCCGCGATCTCCCCCTCGTCCACGTGGACGCAGTGTACGGCGATGGTGCGCGGGCCCAGCACCCCGGCCGCGCGCAACCGTTGCACCACGCGCTGGCCGCTCTTGCGCAGGCTGTCCTCCTGGTCGGCCCCGTCCTCGGCCACGTGGAC
>DAOTYW010000222.1:0-4157 GCA_034434755.1 Anaerolineae bacterium
TTGGGCCTTTTTTCTCTGGATATCGGCATTGACCTGGGGACGGCCAACACCCTGGTCTCGGTGCGCGGCAAGGGGATCATCATCAACGAACCCTCGTGGGTGGCCATTGAGCGGACCACCCGCCGGGTCCTGGCCATCGGCGCGGAAGCGAAAGAGATGGTCGGACGCACCCCCGCCAACATCGTCGCCATCCGCCCGCTGCGCGATGGGGTCATCTCGGAGTTCGAGGTCACTCAGGCGATGCTGGACTACTTCATCAAGAAGGCGCACGAGCGTTCGTTCGTGCCCTTCCCCCGCCCGCGCGTGGTCATCGGCATCCCCAGCGGGGTGACCGAGGTGGAGAAGCGGGCGGTCTATGATGCGGCCATCGCGGCCGGTGCGCGCGAAGCGTTCCTGATCGAGGAACCGATGGCCGCCGCCATCGGTGCAGACCTGCCGGTGATGGAGGCGCGCGGCAGCATGGTCGTGGACATCGGCGGCGGCACCACCGAGGTAGGCGTCTTCTGCCTGGGCGGCATCGTCATCAGCCGCTCGATCCGCGTCGCCGGCGACGAGATGGACGAGGATATTATCCAGTACGCCCGTCAGAAGTACAACCTGCTCGTCGGCGAACGAACAGCAGAACGGCTGAAGATCGCCATCGGTTCCGCCTACCCGCTGCCGGAGGAGAAGACGATGCTGCTGCGCGGCCGCAACGTCGTCACCGGCCTGCCCGAAGCGGTCGAGGTGAGCAGCATTGAGATCCGCGAGGCCCTCTCCGGCTCGATCTCGACCATCGTGGACCTGATCCGCGAGACGCTCGACCACACTCCGCCGGAGTTGGTCGCTGACCTGATGGAGACCGGCATCTGCCTGGCCGGCGGCGGCTGCCAGCTCAAGGGGCTCGTCGAACGGGTCAGCGAGGAGACGCGCATGCGCGCCTGGCTGGCGCCCGACGCCATGACCTGCGTAGCCCGCGGGGCCGGCAAGGTGCTGGAGGAACTCGACGTGATGCGCCAGGTGCTGGTCAGCACCGAACGGCGCAGCACCAGCGCGTCCCCGACCTGACTTTGGACGCCTCCGAGACTTCTCGAACCCCGGTGAACTGCTCAGGGATGAGGGGATTCCTCTGAGCCGTTGCGATCTCGGAGGTTGGACATGGACGGTTTCGGCGGTTGTTGGGAGGTGCGGTGAGACGCGGGACGTGGCGTTCCTGGCTTCCCCTGCTGTTGCTCATTCTCTCCATTCTACTCCTGATCCTCCACGAAACGAGAGCCCTGGCCTCTGTCGAGAGCGCCCTCCAGTTGGTCATCGCTCCGCTGCAGCGGGGAGTGACCGGCCTGGTGGAGGGGGCCGGCGACCTCTTCCAGACCGTGCGTGAGGTGCGCCAGTTGCGCGCGGAGGTGGAGGAGCTGCGCCAGCAGGTGGATGCCTTGACCGCCGAGAACGTCCGCCTGCGCGAGTACCAGGCGGAAGTGGAAGAGCTGCGCTATCAGCATAACTTCGTCATCGCCAATCCCACCTGGTCGTTCTTGGGCGCGGACGTCGTCGGCCGCTCGGCCTGCCTGGTCGCCCCCTGCGGTGAGGTGATCGGGCAGGAGACCAATCCCTACCTACGCACGGTCTCCATCAACGCCGGCTCCGCCGAACGGGTGGCGGTCGGCATGCCGGTGGTGACGCGCGGCGCGGTGTTGGTCGGCCGCGTCGCCGAATCGGACCTGCACACCAGCCGCGTCGAGCTGCTCAACGACCCGTCCAGCAGCGTCGCCGTCTTTATGCAGCAGTCCCGCGCTACCGGCCTGCTCGTCGGCCAGGCCGATGGTTCGCTGCGCGTGATCTACATCCCTCAGGAAGACACGCTGCAGGTGGGCGACATCGTCCTCACCTCCGGCATCGGCGGCGCCCTCCCGCGCGGCCTGGTCGTCGGCCAGGTGACCGAGGTGATCCAGCAGGACTTTGCTCTCTTCCAGGAAGCCGTGGTGCGTCCGGCGGTGGACTATCGGCAGATGGAGCTGGTGCTGGTGATCACGTCGTTCGAGCCGTTGATGCAGGAGGAGCCGACGGCAGAAGGGCAGCGATAGGAAAGGGGAATGCTGAGCTTGTATGTCGTCCTGCCGCTGCTGACGGCGGTGGCGCTGATCCAGGGCGTGCTGCTGGCCCCGCTGACGATCCTCGGCGGCCACCCCGACCTGGTCCTCCTGACCGTGCTGATCTGGGCGTTCCTGCGTGGCACGGCGGAGGGGGCGGTGTGGGCCTTCATCGGTGGCCTGCTGCTCGACCTGTTCTCCGGCGGGCCGCTGGGCGGCATGACCCTGGCGCTGCTCCTGGTGGCGATCTTCGTCAGTGGGCGCTGGGGGCAGGGATTGGGCCTGACCCTGCTCCAACTGGTGCTGTTGGTCCTGGTGGCCTGTTTTGCCTACCACGTGTTGTTGCTGTTGACGCTGAGCTGGACCGGTCATCCGGTGGACTGGCAATATAGCCTGGCCCGCGTCGCCGCGCCCTCGGCGGTGCTTAACGCGCTGCTGGCCCCTTTCGTCCACCGCCCGCTGGCCTGGCTGGAGCGCAAGACCCGCTCCGAAGGTCTGGTGCTGCATGGCGCTTAAGCGCTATCAGGGTCGCATCTGGACCGAGACGCACATCCCAGAGAACGACGGCGCGCCCCTGATCGAGTTCACGAACGGCCAGATGATCCCCCCGCGCGGCCTGGCCCGTCAGGTCGCTCTGCTGCGTATGTCCCCCCGCCTGATCGTCCTGGCGTTCCTGTTCATGATCGTGCTGGCGATCTTCACGGCCCGCCTCTACCGGCTGCAGGTGGTGCAGGCCGAGTACTGGACGACGCGGGCAGAGGAGCAGCGGGGGCAATTGGTGCGCCTGCCCGCGCCGCGCGGCATCATCTACAGCCGCGATGGGACGCCGCTGGTGCGCAACGTTCCCGCCTACCAGGTGGTCGTCATCCCGGCGCTGCTGCCGGAGGACGACGTGCAGCGGGAGACGACCCTGCGCCGCCTGGCTGCCCTGCTCGACCAGCCCTACAGCCGGCCCGCCGGCCTGCCCGGCGTGCTGGAGAAGGTCGAACTGGGAATGGAGACCGCGCCCTACGACCCCGTGGTGATCGCCGACGGGGTGGACCGCGAGACGGCGCTGACCATCGCCCAGGGCCAGGGGCTGACCTACCCCGGCGTGCGGGTGGACATCGTCTCCCGTCGCCAGTACCCCTACGGCCCGCTGGTCTCCCAGTTGGTCGGCTACTTGGGGGCGATCCCGGCGGATGAGACGGAGGCATACGAGGCCGAGGGATACGACACGGCCACCGACCGCGTGGGCTACGCCGGGGTGGAGGCGAGCTATGAGGACTGGCTACGCGGGCAGGCTGGCGAGCGCTACCAGGAAGAGGATGTGCTGGGACGGGTGGTGCGGGTGCTGGGCGCCGAACGTACGCCCGTGCCCGGCAACAACGTCTACCTGACGATTGACCTGGAGCTGCAGCGGGTGGCGCAGGAGGCCCTGCAACGGGCAATGGATCGGGTCGGCTCCCGCCGTGGCGTGGTGGCCGCAATGGACCCGCGCACGGGCGAGATCCTGGCCATGGTCAGCCTGCCTACCTACGATGATAACCTCTTCGCCGAGGGCATCTCGGCGCAGGATCTGGAGGCGCTGTACAACGACCCGCACCGTCCACTGCTGAACCACGCCATCTCCGACCAGTTGCCGCCCGGCTCGATCTTCAAGATCGTCACCGCCGCCGCCGGGCTGCAGGAGGGGGTCATCACCGCGCGCACCCGTCTGAACTGCCCCGGACGGATCGAACTGCCCAACCGGTACTATCCCAATGACCCGGAACAGGCCCAGCCGTTCTACTGCTGGAACCATGCCGGCCACGGCTGGCTGGACGTGGTGGGGGGGTTGGCAAACTCGTGCGACATTTTCTTCTACGAGGTCGCCGGCGGGTTCGAAGATGCCCGCATCGAGGGGTTGGGCTCGGAACGGCTGGGTCACTACGCCCAGCTCTTCGGGCTGGGCGCACCCCTGGGCATCGAGCTGCCCGGCGAGGCGTCTGGCCTGGTGCCGAGCGCCACCTGGAAGCGGCGCACCTACGGCGAGAACTGGTCCACCGGCGACACGTACATCTTCGGCATCGGCCAGGGCTACTTGCTGGTGACGCCGCTGCAGATGCTCAG
>DAOTYW010000223.1:0-5093 GCA_034434755.1 Anaerolineae bacterium
GAGACCTACGAGGCGTTGCGCGAGGCGGTCACCGACGGCTTCGCCATCGCCTGGTGGTGCGGACGTCGGGACTGCGAGGCGAAGGTCAAGGAGGAAACCACCGCCACCATCCGCTGCATCCCGCTCGACCAGGAGCCGGGCCATGGGCAGTGTATCGTCTGCGGCGAGGGGGCCGCTGAGCGCGCCGTCTTCGCGCGGGCGTACTGATCGCGTATCGCGTATCGCGTGTTCATTGGTCATTGTTCATTGGTCATGTCCAGGGAGGCGCCGATGCCAGAGGCCACGTTTCACTTCCCGCCCGACTTCAAATGGGGCTGCGCTACCGCCGCCCACCAGGTGGAGGGGAACAACACGAACAACGATTGGTGGGCCTGGGAGCAGACCGAGGGCCACATCAAGCAGGAACATCGTTCCGCGCTGGCCTGCGACTGGTGGGAGCGGGCGGAGGAGGACTTCGACCGCGCCGCCGCGCTGGGCCAGAACGCCCATCGGCTCTCGGTCGAGTGGTCGCGCATCGAGCCGCGCGAGGGGGTTTTCGACGACGCGGCGCTCGACCGCTACCGGGCTATGCTGCGCGCGCTGCGCGAGCGGGCCATCGAGCCGATGGTCACCCTGCACCACTTCACCAACCCGCTCTGGCTGGCGGAGATGGGCGGCTGGGCGAACCCCCGCGCCGTGCCGCTCTTCGAGCGCTACGTCGCCCGTACGGTCGAGGCGCTGGGCGAGTTCTGCGACCTGTGGTGCACGGTCAACGAGCCGAACGTGGTTGCTTTCCTGGGCTACGTGGACGGCATCTTCCCGCCCGGCCAGCATGACCTGGGGACGGCGATGGCGGTCGGGCGCAACCTGATGCGCGGTCACGCCGCCGCCTATCGGCGCATCCACGCCCTTCAGCCACAGGCGCGGGTGGGCTTCGCCCACAACATGCGCATCTTCGACCCCGCCCGGCCCCCGAATCCCCTCGACAGGCTGGCGGCGTCGCTGCAGAGCCGAAGCTGGAACGAGGTGTTCCTGACCCCACTGGAGCGGGGACGGTGGATGCTGCCCCTCGGCTTCGGCCTGGCCTGGCGACTGCGCAAGACGCTCGACTGGGTCGGCCTGAACTACTACACGCGCGACGTGGTGGCGTTCGACCGGCGCGCCTCGCAGGCGATGTTCGGCCGCCGCTTCCACCTGCCCGACGCCGAACTGCTCGATGGAGGGTACGGGGAGCTCTATCCGCAGGGGTTGAGCCGCTTCCTGCTGCGCCGCCTGGCCCGCCTGAAGCTGCCCATCTACGTCACCGAGAATGGCATCCCTGATAGCGACGACGACCAGCGCCCGCGCGCCCTGCTGGCCCACCTGCACCAGCTCTGGTGGGCGCTGCAGGGCTGTGTGCCGGTGCTGGGCTACTACCACTGGACGCTGGTGGACAACTTCGAGTGGGCCGAGGGGTGGACGATGCGCTTCGGGCTGATCGAGGTTAACCCGGACACACAGGCACGCACGTTCCGCCGCTCGGCCTACCTCTACCGCGACATCTGCCGGGCGAACGCGATCACGCCGGAGATCATTGACCAGTACGCGCCGGAGCTGCGGGCGGTGCTGTTATCGGGATAGGGTGACGCGGTGACGCGGTGACACGGTGACGCGGTGACACGGTGACGCGGTGACACGGCCCCCCCTTGTCTCCGTGTCACCGCGTCACCGTGTCACCGCGTCACCGCGTCACCGTGTCACCGTGTCTCCGTGTCACCGTGTCCCCGGTGGGTTAAGTTGGCCATTGCGGATGCGCCGAACCAGCGCCTCGGTCTCCGGCGCGGGGTCCACGCCCAATTCCCTCTGCAGGGCGCGGCGGCAGCGTCGGTACTGGGCCAGCGCCGCGTCCGGCTGACCCTGTGAGGCATAGGCCTGCATCAACTGACGGTGAAAATCCTCCCGCAGGTCGTCCATAGCCAGGCCGCGCTGCAGCACCTCGATCGCTCGGTCGAACCGCCCCCGCTCGATGAGCCAGCCCGCCAGACGGGTTACCGCGGCCAGGAATTGCTGCTGCAGCCGCTCGCGCCAGTCCACGCACCAGTCGTCATAGCAGTCACAGAGGAAATCGCCCTGGTACAGCTCGATGGCCCGCGTCAGATAGTGGACGGCGCGGGCGAACGGTGCGCCCTGCGCCCGCCGAATCAACCGCTCGAACTCATGCACATCGAACCAGTAGTCCAACGTCTCGGAGACGCGGTACAGCCCGTCATCGAAGGTGAAGGGAACAGCGCCCAAAGCGCACTGGATGCGGTATTTGGTGTTGTGCAGGTTGCCGGGAAGGCGCTCCAGGCGCATGTCGGGCCACATCGCCTCACCGATCTGGTCGCGGGTACAGGGGGAGTGGATGAGCAGGTAGAACAAGAGATAGCGAGCGCGTGTGGACTCCCAGGCCGAGGCGGGGATGGGGGCGTCGTTCCGCTCGACGCGGCCCACACCGAAGCCGTAGAAGCGAAAGGACGGGCGCGGCGCGGGCGGCGCGGGGCGCAGGCGGATGCGCATCTGGCGCGCGGCCTCCATCCGCTCGCGCATGGCCCGCAGCAGGCCGGCGGACGGTCCCGCTTCTCCCTCCTCCTCCGCTGCCCATTCCAGCAGCTCATCCAGATGTGGGACGATCGGCAGGACGGCGAGTCCCTGTGCCACGCTGTTCTGCAACGCCTCGGCCAGAAACGTGCGCGCCTCCGGCAGACCGGCCCGCTGCAGCACTGTCGCTGCCAGGAGGCGCGCCCGCACCGACTCCACCGGCACCGATTCGCGATCCAACCGCTCGCAGGCCAGACGCAGTTGCTCTAACCCGCTCTCCGTCTCTCCACCTTCGACCCATGCCGCCCCCAGCGAGGCCTCGAAACGCCCATGATCAGGATCGGATGGCAGGCTGACAGCGAGCGCGCTGCGGACCAGTTCGACTGCCCGCCCATAGTCTCCCCGTTGCAGATGGACCAGCGCTTGCGCCTCCTGTGCCCAGGCGACCAGTGGCATTCTCCGCATCATCCGCGCCAGTCGTTCGCCCTCTTCCAGCGTCTCGACCGCCTCCTCCAGTTCCCCCAAATCGCGCAGCAGCGCGCCGAGGCTGAGCAGGGCGTACATCTCGACGCCGGGGTGACCGACCTCGCGGGCGACGTGCAACGCCTCATCGGCAGCCTCCAGCGCAGCGGCGTAGTTACCGACCAGGCCGAAGTAGGCACCCAGGTCATTGAGCGCCTCGGACAGGTAGCCCAGGCTGCCCAACTGCCGGGCAATCGCGACGGCCGTCTCCTGGGTGCGAATCGCTTCCTCCAACCTCCCGCGCATGCCCAAGCTGTACGCCAGGCTGCCCAGGATCAGCACTTCTCGGTGATGGTCGTTCAGGGCGCGGCTGCCGTCCAACGCGATCTCCAGGTGCGGCGCGGCCTCCGCGAACCGTCCCAGTTGGTTCAGGGCCAGACCGAGGACGCGGCGCGATTCGACCGCTGCCTCCAGGTCGACCTCCAACGCCACGGCCTGGCGCGCCAGTTCCAAAGCGCTCTCTGCCGCGCCGCGCTGCACCGCCCAGAGCGCCTGCGCGGCCAGGGTGAGCGCCAGTTGAGACCTGTCGCCCTGGCGACGGAACGCCTCCTCTGCCCACGATAGCCAGCGGGCGCTCTGCTCTGGCTGGCCCGACCCGGCCGCCGCCTTGGCGATGAGGCGCAGGAGGCGCGGATAGGAGCGCAGCACTTCCTCAGGAAGCCAGCCTGCCCATTCTGCCAGGGCGGCTAACCGCCCCGTCTGCACCATCTCCCAGGCGCCCCCGTCCAGAATCCGCGCCGCCTCGTCGGGATCGCCCGCCTCCAGGGCATGGCGCAGCGCCAGGTCTGTCTGACCTTCCTGCGCCAGCCACGTCGCCGCGCGGCGGTGCAGGGAGCGGAAGCGGTGCGGGTCGCTCACGCGGAAACGGTCCTGCAGGAACTCGCGGAAGAGGGTATGGTAACGGAAGCGAGGCGGTTCCATCCCGTCCAGCCGGACGAGGAAGAGGTTGCCCCGTTCGGACCGCTCCAACATCTCCTGGGCGGACGGCAGGTCCAGCAGCGTCTGACAGATGGGCGCGCTGAGCTCGTTGAGCGTGGAGGAAGCCAACAGGAAGTCGCGGGTGGCCGCGTCCTGTTGATCGAGGACCTCGGCGGCCAGGTAGTCGTACAGCGGGCGGCCCGAACGGCGGGCGCGGGACATGCTCTCCAACAAACTGCGCTGGGGAGTGTGCCGGGTGAGCAGGATGCCCGTGATCCAACCTTCGCAGGCCGCCGAGAGCGCCCCGGCTTCTCGCTCGACCACATACACCCCAGGGTCCCGCATCAGAAAGTCACGGACCTCATCCGGTGTGAAGCGGAGGTCGTCCTGGGTCAGGGCGACCGCCTCGCCGCGCGCAGCGGCGGCGACGAAGGCAGGAACCGTGGGGATCGCCCGCGAGGCGACGATCAGATGACAGTGTTCCGGCTGATAGGCCAGGAACGCGCTCAGGAACGTGCACACATCTGCCGAGTCCTCGACGTGGTGGAAGTCATCCAGCACCAGGATGAACCACTCCGGGATGATCTCCACCATCTCGTTGATCAACGCGCCGACCAGCTCGCGGATGCGGTCGCTCAGGGGGACGGGGTCTTCGAGCACCCGCCGGGTGCGCTGCCCGAAGCCGGGGAAGGTCCGCCCCAGGCTGGCCAGCAGGTACTCGCCGAAGATTCGCAGTTCGCGGTCGGCCGGATCGAGGCTGTACCAGCAGCAAGCCAGATCGGTGTCACAGACGAAATCGGCCAGCAGGGTGGTCTTGCCGTACCCCGCCCCGGCGGAGACGAACTGCAGCTTGCGGTCAATGTGTTCGTGGAGAAAATTCAGCAACCGGTCACGGCGGAGCGTATCGAGCCGGCGCAGCGGCGGCGTGATCTTGGTGACGATGGGGGGCAACGTCATAATCGCAGTATATTTTACGACGAGCCTCTAAAATGTCAAGTCGTACGGTCGTGATGATAGTAGATGACTCTCCCGAAAAAAGGTCAACGCGAGCAAGCCCAGGCGGGCTGCACGAGGTGCATCGGACATAGAAATGCGCGCAACCGAGTCCAAAGAGA